>JAFWFE010000011.1 GCA_017512555.1 Solobacterium sp.
GATCCGTTCTCGTTGATGAAGTCTTCCGCTGTTGATGCGCTGATGTCATAAACCTGGATCGTGTTGGTCTCCAGGGCGGTCTGGATCTGCTGCTGTTCGAGGATGACGTCATAACGTACCACGTCGACGTTTGCCTTCAGATGTCCAGGCAGTTTCTCGGGATCTCCCCACCAGTTGTAGGTCTGCATGAATGTCGCAGTCGCGCCGGACTTGAAGTCGATACATCTGTACTGCCCTGTGCCTACCGGATCACTGCGGAAGCGTTCAGGATTCTTTTCGTATTCCGCTTGGCTGATCGCTACGATTGAGCCTGTCGCGTTCGCGAGGAAGCCGGGATAATACGGGTTCTTCAGTGTCAGCTGTCCGGTGAATTCTCCGGTCGCGTGGAAGTCTGTCAGGTTCGCCATGGCTCTTGTCTCGATATACTTGTCGTAGAACCACTGCAGATCCTGCGCTGTGATATGATTGCCTTCAAAGTCGTAGATATTATCGTAGATCTCCCAGTCGATGGTCATATTATCATCTTCGATCGACCATTCCTTGACCAGGATACCGACTTCATTGGGTTCACCTACGGCTGTGACCCACATTTTGTCGAGGTATACACTGCCGATACGCATACCTTCGATACCGTTGATAAAGAACGGGTCGAGGGTCTCAAAGGTCATCGCTCCGGACGCGACCATCGTCTTCTTGTCAGAATCCGGTCCCATCGTGACGTTACCTTTTTTCGTTCCTTTCGGTGTCGGTACGGTCAGAGTCTCCATATTTTTCAGAGTCTCGATCGCATCACTAACCGGTGCCGCTTCCTGCGTCTGTTCAGGTTCTTTCGTTTCTGTTGAGGCGGATTGTGCAGGTGTACTGCCGCCATTACCTGAACATCCTGCCAACAAGCCTGCCGCAAGAAGTCCTGCAAATACCTTTCTAAGAGATTTCTTCATTTGTTTTCTTTTCCTCCTTAAATGAACTCTCCATGTTCCTAAAGTTTTAATATCTGACCCGGCATTCCCTCATCATGACGTTCTGCCGAATCTGCTCTTTCCTGTACACCGAAGTACATTGCCTTGCGGTCATCTTCATACGACGGCCAGTATACAAGTCCTTCTCCGTTAGGATTACGATGCTGCAGGAAGTTAAGCCAATAGTCAAACATATCTTTCTGTAGTCTTATATATTCAGGATCATCTTTTACTTCGGGATGGAGCATAGCATAATATCCTGTCATAATCTGTCCGCCCAGAGTGTGGAAAGCACCCATGGGATCCTTGTCCCAGTCATTTCGGAATAAATATTGTTTTCCCTTATAACCGGATGTACGATATGTTTCCAGCATCTGAATTGTCGGATACCCGTACAGATAACGGCTCATCTTCCAGATCAGTTCTTTTCCGTTATCCTTTGGATCCTGCCAGCAATCCCCCAGTTTTTCCATAACATAGTCCGTATTCAGACCGAAGAACTTGGCAAATACTTCTCTGGTGAACTTTGGCGTCATGTGATACGGAGCACTGAATTCATCACGGTTATATCCCGCCAGGATCGTCACGTCGGAAGCTTTACCACTGTGGACGATCTCCAGCGCGTCATCACCATCAAACGCGATACCGTCAAATACAGGGCCGAAATCATGAAGTCCCGGTCTCCCGAAAGCCTTGTTCATATGTTCGATCAGTTCCTGCCAGGGAGCTGTAAGCAGATATTCTTTCAGCTCTTCTTTCGGCATGTGGAAATAATCTGTGAACTTTGAGGCAATCGTCCTCGCTGTATGTAAATCCCGGATACACTGTACAGCTCCGCTTTCCAGATATGCCTGGGAGAATAATCCTTTTGCCTGTTTGGAAACAAGTAAAGATCCCACCATCTTCGCGCCGGCAGATTCACCCATGACTGTGATTTTATCCGGATCACCACCGAACGAAGCGATATTCTTCTTTGTCCACTCCAAGGCTTTTACAATATCCAGGAAGCCGGCATTTCCGGACTGGATATACTCCGGTCCGAGAATCTCATCCAGCTGCAGAAATCCGAATACCGATAAGCGGTAGTTCATTGTCACAACAATAATTCCATGATTTGTCAGCATGGATACATCCGCAAACATGTCGTGGTTTCCAAACTGAAAAGCACCGCCGTGGATATGAAACAAAACTGGACAGTTTCCCCTGTGATTTTCCGGTACATAAACATTCAGATACAGGCAATCCTCACTGCATTCTTCCGCTTTGATGTTTCCGCCAGGCTGGATATTCTGCGGAGCAGAATTACCGAAACGATCACATACCCGGATACCATCAAAGGATTCAGGATCCTGCGGAGGAAGGAAGCGTAGACTTCCCTGCGGTGCTTTGGCATAAGGTATTCCCTTATAGCTTATGTAACCGTTTTCATTGATACCTGCAATTTTCCCGTATGTTGTATTAATCACATTATTCATTGTTCTATTCTCTCTACAAAAAAATCCTAACATCCGTATTTTTTTCTGAACAATGCTTATTCCATATAGATGTATTACAGTTTTGTTATAGTAAAAAGTTAAAAAAACGCATAATCATGCGTTTTTCTAAGTAAAACATACGAATCATGTATATCAATTCTGCTATAACTCAGAACTTTTTAAGACATATTCTATGAAATGATCAATGAAATATTGCGCCATTTCTTCAGACGTTTTTGATATTTCACGATTTCTGTTCACTTTCAGGTATATTGTTCTGCTGTATTTAGAATCATCCAGCGGCCGGGTAATCAGATGATTACGGAGATTCGGGCGGATCGGCCAGGTATATTCCGGAAGTAAGGCGATTCCGTTAGTTTCCATGATTCTCTCCATCATAATCCGCGGTGATTCCGCAATCAGTAAGTTCTGCGGATGGAACTCGTATTTATCAAACATGGCTTCCATATTATTCCGAAGATTCTTACCTTTTTCAACAGTTATCAAAGAATACTGATTAAGGTCATCCAGGGATATCTGATCCTTTTCATGAAGTGGATGTGTCTTCAGCATAATCACTGCATACCGTTCTGTCAGGAGTTTTACGGCATGTCGATCTTTGACATTATTGACATCCGAGTATATTAACAGATCCCAGTCAATATCTTCTTTATTCAGGCCGAATTGTATTTTATACGGTTTATGTATTGCGTTAAATGGTTCCAGAACACCCGGAAACATTGCTGCCGCAGCACAAAGCGCGAACATTACCGTGTCTTCTTTATCCGCATCATTTTTTATCAATTCCTGGTCCATTAAAGACAAATCATCAAAAACTGCTTTACCGTACCGGTACACGATCTCCCCTGCACTGTTCAGTTTGATTCTGTTCCTTCCGGTCCGTTCAAAAAGACGATACCCAAGATCGTCTTCCAGAGATTTCATTGAACGCGATAAAGATGGCTGAGATAAATGAAGTTCTTCCGCAGCCTTGGTGATATTCTGTAGCTCAGCGACTTTGAGAAAATACTGCAATTCTGTCAGTTTAATCATTTGTAAGTATTATTCCGTTTCCTGTACAACTGCCCTGTCTTCCGTCATGGTTTCCAGAGTCTTCAGGTTCTCATACATGATCGAGAGATAGTCTTTACCCAGTTCTTCTTCATTTTCTGTCAGACTGGAAAGATTACTCATCTCTACCCGTTTCAGATCCAGTTCATCTTCCAGCTGGTAAAATAACGTAATCATATCCGGGGTCATGTTAGGTTCATAGACGATGTATTTCACATGGTCATCGATGATTCTCTGTTTGATGATTTCCAACTGTGCCTTGTTCGGCAGTACGCCATACTTGGATAAGATTACCGGATAGACTTCAAAGCCATAGGTTTTCTGCCAGTTACCGAAGCTTGCGGTCATGGTCACAAACCGGATCTGTTTATTCTCCTTGGTGTTGGCTGTCGCCAGAGACTGGTACTGCGCATCCAGGTTGATCAGCTCGGTTTCCAGTTTCTTGTAGTTTTCGTTGAACAGAGCCTGGTTATCCGGGAAGTAACCAATCAGCCAGTCGCGGATATTCTTGGCCATACTTAACATGGCAATCGGATCGATCCACAGATACAGATCCTTGGTATCCACATCGATATGATCAAATACTTCTCCCTTGTAGTAAGTAGATTCAATATAAGTAACCGTATCCCCTACCGTTACCGGTGTATAACGGTTAAAGTCATAAACCGCGTTCAGTACGGACAAATCGATCTGGCTGGAGATGATACTGTTGAATTTCGAATTATACATACTGAGATATGGTTCCATCTGACCGATATGAATAAACACGGCAGAATTCTCCAGTATCTCCTCATAGTTGGATTTCAGTGTCGCTCTCTGTACGACAACGTTCTCTTGGATCGGCACCAGATATTCATCCGTACCCATGATTCTTTCCGCAAGAAAACCAATCGGATATACGGTATAGGCTATCTGTGTCTTTGCCGAAGTACAGCCGGTAAACAAGTTAACGGATAGGAATAAAACAAGAATATGTATCAGCAGTTTTTTCATCTGCAGATATTATAGCATAGTTACCGGAAGACTAATCGAACATCCACCCTTCTTTGCGAAAACTTATATAACTGTTCTGTGAGATGATCAGGTGATCCAGCACCTTGATCTTCATTAGGTTACCTGCTTCAATGATTTCCTGCGTCAGAAGAAGGTCTTCCTGGCTGGGCTGGACATTCCCGCTGGGGTGGTTATGCGCAAGCATGACGGCAGCCGCGCCATACTGCAGAGCTGTACGGAAAATATCCCGGGCAGAGACCAGGCTGGCATCTCCGGTACCTTTAAACAATGTCTCCGTGCCCAAGACATGGTGCGCATTGTCCAGGAATACCGCAATCATCTCTTCCTGCAGATGATGCCCGATCGTCAGTCTCAGCCACTTGATCAACGCTTCCGGGCGGGAGATCACATCTTCATCAAATACCTCTTCCCTGGCACATCTGCGGGCAATCTCAAAACAAGCAGAGATCTCCAGCGCCTTTACCTTCGATATTCCTTTGACCTGCATCATCTCCTGTAACGTCATGTACGGGATTCCCTTCAAGCCACCCGCAGCCTGTAATAAACGATCCGCGGTATCCAGAGAAGAAGATCCGTTGATTCCCGTACGGATCAGTAAAGCTAATAATTCCCGTGAAGATAGACTATCTATACCAAAATGTACGGCTTTCTCCCGGGGTTGTTCAAGATTCGGCAATTCCTTCATCAAAGCCATAAAAAAACATACTCCCTTCAATCATAATATTGTCCGGAATATGTCTTTTCCCCGTGTTATCGGATTCCTTCAGGATTTTTCAGTGTAAAGTTCCAGGAATCTTCACACATCTTATCAATGTCGTATTCTGCCTGCCAGTGCAGCAGTTCTTTCGCCTTTGCAGTATCTGCGTAGCAAGTCGCAATATCCCCGGGACGTCTGTCCATGATCTTATACGGAAGTTCATGTCCGCAGGCTTTCTCATAGGCGTGTAATACTTCAAGTACGCTGTAGCCTCTGCCAGTACCGAGGTTGATCTTTTCCACGCCATGGTGATTCAGCGCGTAATCCAGAGCGCAGATATGTCCTCTGGCCAGATCTACTACATGGATGTAGTCACGTACACCGGTGCCGTCCACAGTCGGATAATCATTTCCCCAGACCCGCAGATATTCCAGTTGTCCGTTGGCAACTCTGGCGATATACGGTACCAGGTTGTTCGGTATACCGTTAGGTACTTCACCGATCAGGCCGGATTCATGCGCACCGATCGGATTGAAATATCTCAGTAACAATACACTCCACTCTACGTCCGAATGACATACATCTTCCAGGATCATCTCATTCATCAGTTTCGTCGTCCCATAGGGATTGGTCGTATGTACGGCAAAATCCTCCCGGATCGGCACACTGACCGGATCTCCGTATACCGTAGCGCTGGAAGAGAATACGATCGTCTTGACACCCGCTTCTTTCATCGCCTGATACAGGTTTACAGATCCGGAGATATTGTTTTCATAGTAAGTCAGAGGAATCTGAACAGATTCACCGACTGCCTTATAGCCGGCAAAGTGGATAACTGCTTCAACCGGATTCTCCGCGAAGATCTTACGCAAACCTTCCTTATCCAGAAGATCAGTCTGGTAGAATTTCGGTCTCTTCCCTGTAATAGTCTCTATACGATCCAGAACCTTAATACTGGAGTTATACAGGTTATCCATGATCACTACTTCATGTCCTGCGTTCAGAAGCTCCACACATGTATGGGAACCGATATAGCCGGTTCCTCCGGTAACTAAAATCAATGCCATCGTTTTTCTCCTTTTATCTGAACAATCTGGAAATATCATTCCAGGTCACAAATACCATGATACTGATCAGGATCACCCAGAATACGCCCATGATCGCAGCTTTCAGCTTATGATTGAGTGGCTTGCCAATGACCTTCTCCGCCAGGACAAGTACCACCTGACCGCCGTCAAGGACCGGCAGAGGAAGTAAATTCATGATTCCTACATTCAGTGATAATTCGGCCATCAGGAACATGAAACTCAAGAATCCCAGAGATGCATATTCTGCGGTAGCGTTGTATATACCGACAGGTCCTGCCAGCTGATTCAGACCCTTACCGCGGATCAGCTGACGCAATGTACGTACCAGCAGACCGGCAATGGAAGACATCTCCTCCGCCCCGTATCTCCAGCAATTCAGCAGATTTACCTCTTCTATTTCAAGATCCGGTCCAATGATACCGATCATGTATGAATCTCTTTCTTCGTTGTATTCCGGCGTAACAGGAATGGATACATTCTGCCCGTTTCTCTCTACGACATAGATCAGTTCCTGATCCGCGTACTGCGCCAGAAACATCTGCATATCCGTGAAATCCTTGGGTTTTACGGAAGTACCGTCATTCAGGGAAATGGATACCACAAGATCCCCGCTTTCGAAACCTGCACGTTCTGCCGGAGTATTCTCCATTACCGATTCCACATACGGTTTCGGAGATCTTCCGTAAGCACCGATGGATAGATAGATCATGGAGAAGATCACCCAGGCAAGCATGAAATTCATGAATACGCCTGCCAGCATGACAATGATCCGTTTCCATGGCTTGATATCATTGATCCTGCGTCCTTCCGGCACAACGACATCCGGATATACTTCATCTCCCTCAGTTTCACCGGCCATAGCCACAAACCCACCGATTGGAATCGCATGGATACTGTAAACCGTTTCCTTCCCCTGTTTCTTAAACAGTGTCGGACCCATACCAAAAGCGTATTCATAGCAGTAGACACCAAACATCTTCGCTGTAATCAGATGTCCTGCCTCATGAATACAGATGATCACCGATAATAAGATCAGAAAATAAATAATCGTCATTTTATACCTTCAATAATGATTCCGCGTACGCCCTGGCTTCCCGGTCACTTTCAATCAGATCTTCCAATGTCTGAATCTGACGGTATGCGCACTGATCCAATGTCTCACGGATAATATCCTCGATGCGCAGGAAACCAATCTTTTCCTGACGGAACGCAAGATTTGCGACTTCGTTGGCACCGTTGAGCACCGCCGGAAGATTACCGCCCTTTTTCGCGACGTTATAGGTCAGAGGAATCAGCGGGAAGCGTTCTTCATCCATGGCAGCGAAATGCAGCGTACCTGCCTTGGCAAGATCTAGAGACCCCTGCAGATTGATATTCAGGCGATCCGGATAAGTTAACGCATACTGGATCGGCAAACGCATATCCGGAACACCCATCTGAGCAAGTACCGCGCCATCAATGAATTCCACCATGGAATGAATGATACTCTCTTCATGAAGAATACTCTCTATTCTGGCATACGGCACCGCAAATAACCAGTGTGCTTCCATGATCTCAAATCCTTTATTCATCATGGTTGCGCTGTCAATCGTAATCTTGGCACCCATAGACCAGTTCGGATGAGCCAGAGCATCTCTGACTGTCACCTTGTCAAGCTGACGCCTGGATAACTTACGGAACGCTCCTCCGGACGCAGTGATGATCAGTTTCCTGACTTCCTCCGGCTTACTTCCCTGTAAACATTGGAAGATAGCGGAATGTTCACTGTCGATCGGATATAAACGCACGTGATTCTCAATCAACGCGCGGTTGATCAGTTCACCGCCGACAACCAGTGTTTCCTTATTTGCCAGAGCAACATCATGTCCGGATTCAATTGCCTTAAGCGTAGGTTCCAGCCCCGCAAAGCCAACAAGCGCATTTACAAAGACATCGTAGTTTATCTCGGTAACGATCTTGTTCATGCCTTCCTTGCCGTAAACAAAATGGATATGCGGATATTCACCCTGCAGTAATTTCGCGTCCTCTGCCCTCTCTACACAGACCATAGGTACCGGATGATCACGCAGGATCGTCCGTGCCGCATTAATATTTCTGCCTACACCAAACGCTTCCAAAGTAAAACGATCCGGATGCTGAGAAATCACATCAATCGTCTGTAAGCCAATCGAACCACTTGCACCGAGTAATACCAGTCGTTTCATTACAATCCAAACCCCCAGAGAATCATCATACCGTTAAACACAAAGAAACAGAACAAAAGACTGTCAATACGGTCCAGGATTCCTCCGTGTCCCGGAATCAGTGAACCAAAGTCCTTGATTCCAAATCTGCGTTTCACGGAAGAGAATGCCAGATCACCGATTTCCGCAATCGCCGGCAATACCAGACTTCCCGCAATAATCAATGACTTCGGCAGAAACGGACAGGCCAGATAACCGAAAACCAGGGAGACGATCAGACCGGAGAAATAACCTCCGATTGCCCCTTCCCAGGTCTTATTCGGAGAAATCCGGGGAATCATCTTATGTTTACCGGTAAATACACCAAAGAAATATGCGCCGGTATCGCAGATAAAACATGCCAGTCCGACATAAAGTATGCCCAGGCCATTAAATCCGGAATGATAATAACGAATTACAGCCTGCCATCCCAGTGAAACAATCAGAATCAGCAGGAAAGAATATACAACATGATCGATCTGGAACTCTTCATGGACAAGCATGATGACAAACAGGAATACCAGTAATCCTGCAGCTACTGCCGCAAACCAGGATACGGGAGTATACGCAATCAATTCGATCCACAACGTAAAAAGGATCGTCAGATACCAATGTGGTTTCTGATCAAACAAGGAAGCAATCTCGTATGCCGCAAGAACAGAGATCAATGCCACAACGATATCTGCCCAGATTCCGCCGATAATTACAATCGGAATAATAATAGCGGCTAATACAAGTCCCACACAGGTTTTGATCAGCATTCCCTTACTCATTCGTGACACCTCCAAATCGCCTGTCTCTGTTGTTGTACTCCTCCAGACAGCGTTTCAGAACGTCCGGGGTGAACTCAGGCCAGCTCTCCTTGACAAAACATAATTCAGCATAGGCGATTTGCCATAGCAGATAATTGGAGATGCGCTGTTCACCGCTGGTACGGATAAGATAGTCCACAGGAGGGATGTCTTTGGTCATCAGGTATTGTTCGAAGGTTTGTTCATCCAGATCGAGGGATGCCTTGCCGGAAGCTACGTCTCTGGCATATTGCTGAGCCGCCAGGAGGATTTCTCTGTGCGAACCGTAATTCATACAGATATTCAGGCTGAGACCGGTATTCGTTTTGGATTCATCAATAGCTTCCTGAAGTACGGCTGCGGTAGCCTTGGGTAGATCATCCATCTCACCAAAAATACGGATACGGAAGCCGCGGTCCAGGAATTCTTTCATGTATTTTTCAAAGAAGTAGGCAGGAAGCTTCATCAGATAACTGACCTCATCTTTGGAACGTTTCCAGTTTTCCGTGGAAAAAGCATAGATCGTCAGATACTTCACACCAAGTTCATTTGCGGCGATTGCGATGGTGCGCACATTATCCGCACCGGCAAGATGCCCGGCAGAACGAGGAAGACCCTGAGCTTTTGCCCAGCGTCCGTTTCCATCCATAATAATTGCCAAATGTTCACACGGTTTCATGGGATACCTCAAACTTTATATATTATACACTGAAATCAGTCATTCATACTATCCCCGCAATTTGTATCAAAGGAATAGAACGGACGGCGCAGCTGAAGACAAACTTCACGGCCGTCAGGAAGCTGATCCGCAATGATCTGCACAGGACCATTGGAGATTTGTCCTTTTAATAACCATCGGTCATCGTATCTTTCTGTTTCAAGGATCCGGCAGGGTTCTCCCTGATCACAAATACGCAGGTCTTCCGGCCGTACGGCGGCGATTCTTTCACCGGATATCTGCTTGCCGAAGAATACATCCCCTTCCTGTAGATGCCAGGTATTGATTGCGAAATTGCCGAGAAACTGCGCTGTGAAAAGATTCCGGGGTTTTTCGTATAGTTTCTGCGGTGTATCACAGGATACCATTCTGCCCTGGTTCAGAAGTAAGATCCTGTCGGCGATATTCATTGCTTCGGTCTGGTCATGAGTGATCATCACCATGGTCATCTTGAGATCTTCCTGCAGGCGCAGAAGTTCATCCTTGAGTTCGTCTTTAAGACGTTTATCCAGATTACTGAACGGTTCATCCAGAAGCATGATCTCCGGTTTGCGCACAATGGCGCGGGCAATCCCTGCACGTTGTTTCTCACCGGAAGATAACGACTCGGGATAACGTTCGAGGAGATGTTCAATGTGGAGGAGTTCCGCGGTTTCTCTGCACATGGTATCGATTTCTGCTTTTGTATACCCGATCTTCTTCAGCCCGTAGGTGATATTATCTTTCACCCTGGTATGCGGGAATAACGCCGCATCCGGAAAGATCATCGCTGTTTTCCGTTCTGCCGAAGACAACGTGCGCAGTTCTTTTCCGTGGATCAGGATGGACCCCTCGTATTCTCCGTTCAGTCCCGCCAGAGCACGAAGAAAAGTGGTCTTTCCGGCTCCGGAAGGACCGATAATCACAAACTTCTCTCCTTCTCTGATCTCCAGAGAGAGATCGTTCAAGGCAAGGAAGTCATTAAATTTTACCGTCAGGTTTTTAACGATAATCATGCGGGATATTTACGTAAAACAATGATACGGATGTATCATTGTTTGTGTTTTAGACTTTCAATACTTCTTCACTCTTCCTGGCAGCCAGTTCATCAATCTGTTTGATGTAACCGTCAGTTAATTTCTGAACCTCTTTCTCCGCGTCTTTCTGTACATCTTCATCCATAGTTTCATCTTTCTTAATGGATGTGTTGGCATCTCTGCGGATATTCCGGATCTGAACCTTGGCTTCTTCTGCCATCTTACCGACCTTCTTTGTCATTTCCTTACGGGTTTCTCCGGTAAGCGCAGGAATTGTCATACGGATCACCTGGCCGTCACTTTGCGGTGCGATACCGAGATCTGCCGCATGGCAGGCTCTTTCAATATCCTTAAGACTGGAAGGATCATACGGCTTGATCACCAGTGTACGTCCTTCAACGACGGAAATACCGGCAATCTGGTTCAGCGGTGTCGGAGAACCGTAATAGTTAACTTCGATTCTGTCCAGCATATGCGGGTTAGCCATGCCTGTTCTGATTGTTGTCAGGTCGTCTTTGAAATGAGCAATTGCTTTTTCCATTCTTTCCTTGCTTGTATCGACGATGGGATAGGTCATATTCTTTCCTCCTTTACTTGATTACCGTACCGGTAACCTCACCTTTCACTGCTTTCAGTATATTTCCGGGTTCATTCATATTGAACACCAGGATCTCGATCTTGTTGTCCATGCACATACTTGTTGCGGTACTGTCCATGACCTGAAGATTTTTATTCAGAAGATCCATATACGTCAGATTATCGAATCTTACCGCATTGGGATCTTTCTTAGGATCTGCGGAATATACACCATCTACACCGTTCTTCGCCATCAGGATCACATCCGCACGGATCTCCGAAGCTCTTAACGCAGCAGTTGTATCGGTGGAGAAATACGGGCTTCCCGTACCGCCGCCGAAGATGACAACTCTGCCCTTTTCCAGATGTCTTACAGCTCTGCGCTGGATGAACGGTTCTGCTACCTTCGGCATCTCAATTGCCGTCATCACACGTGTCTGTACGCCGATTCCTTCCAGATATGTCTGGATTGCCAGAGCATTGATCACCGTAGCCAGCATTCCCATGGAATCTGCTGTTACACGATCTGCACCCATTTCATTCAATGTCTTTCCCCGGATGAAGTTTCCTCCCCCGACAACGATTGCGACTTCTACACCAAGTTCCTGTACTTCCTTGATTTCCGCAGCCAAAGCTTTTAAAACCTCAGGATCGAAGTTTTTATTATTTCCTGATAATGCTTCACCGCTGAGTTTAAGCAAAACACGCTTATACATAATCGGTACCTACTTTCATTGTTTTTATTATAGCATTACAGATAAAACTTATATCGATGAAAATCGAAATATTATATGATTTAACTGATGAAGAACTACGGTGTTATCGATATCGGATCAAATACGATCGTACTGCTTATCTATTCCGCTGAAAAGAAGTTCAAGATTCTTTACCATGAATCTCAGCCTGTACATCTGATCCAGTATGTACAGGACGGACATATGCAGGAAGAAGGTATACAGCGTGCCTGTGAAGTTCTTTCGCATTACCGGGAAGTATGTACATCCTTCATTCTTGAGGACCTGCAGGCATTTATTACAGAGCCCTGGCGGAATATAGACAATGCGGAAGATATGTTAAGACGTTTCCGTAGCTATGTACCGGTTACACCGCTGAGCGGTGTAGAAGAAGCCAGACTGGACTATCAGGGTTCCCTGCTGGACTGCGCGGATATTCTTTCCGGCAATGCCTTTGATATCGGCGGCGGCAGTACGGAATTCATCTGTTTCCGTGATCATCAGATCCTGGAAGCAGTCAGTATCCCCTATGGATGTGTACGCCTGTCGGTATTGCCGGTGACGGAATCCTTTACCGGTCCGATCGTACAGGAAACCCTGCGGAAATACCCGGGACTGACACAAGAGCCGTCAGATACGCTAATCGGGATCGGCGGTACGTGCAGGGCTGCCGGCAAGATGGCTAAAGCAGTATTTGGCACAAGACACACACATTCTCTCAAGAACCTGGAAACGATCTATGATCTGTTACAGAACCAGGATCCGGAAACGACCGCAGTGATGAAAAAAACAGTCTCTGCCGGAAGACAGAGTGTATTCCTGCCGGGACTGAATATGTTATTGTCAGTAATGCATGCGTACCAGGCAAAGTATCTGAGAGTATCCAAAGGATGTGTCAGGGAGGGATTCCTTTTGAAATATATGTTACCGGGCAAAGAGCAGCGGTAAATGAAAAAACTGCCGATCAGGGCAGCCTAAAACAGCATATACAAGATCGTACCTGCCAAAGCAGTACCGAAGATGATTTTGATTGGTCCTACTTTGTATTTTCGTATCAGCAGGAGAGATACAGCAAACAATCCGATTTCAATGTATCGCGGAGTAACTTCCGGGATTTCTTTTAATACACTTGTCCCGAAAAAAGCCAGAAGTAAAATTGTCAGTCCCGCACCTGCAATCATCGCCACAACAGCCGGCCGTAATTCTCCCAATACACTTTTGACAACACCTAGATTTCTGTATTTCGTATAGAAGTATGCAAGCGTAAGTACAATGATCAGCGAAGGTGTAATACATCCAATCGTACAGATAATTGCTCCGGGAAGACCAGCCATTTTCTGACCGACAAAAGTAGCACTGTTGACTGCAATCGGTCCGGGGGTCATTTCCGCAATGGTTGTCAGATCCGCGTATTCGGCCATCGTCAGCCAATGCTTCCCTTCGACAACCAGATTTTGAATCAGAGGCATGGCAGCATATCCGCCCCCAAAAGCAAATAATCCAATCTGGAAATAAACCAGAAAGAGTTCCAGATATATCATGACTTCACCTCTTTCTTGTTCTTCAACGACAGCGCAAGACCAAGTACGATGAAAATCAGAACGATTGTGACGGCACTGACCTTAAAGATCCAGGAGGCGATAAAAGCCGCAAACATCAGTAGAATATTCAGTATATTCCCGGATTTAAACACGTTTTCCGCCAGATCGATCACTACATCCACAATGATTGCCGCAACACCCGCACGCATGACACGAAGCGCAGTTTGCACAATCAGATTCGTTGAGAATGCATCGTAGATCATACATACAATGCTGATGATCACGATTGGCGGAATCACGGTTGCCAATGTGGATAATAAAGCCCCTTTCAGTCCGGCAATCCGGTAGCCGAAAATAATCGCACTGTTTACTGCCAGCGCTCCGGGAGAGGATTGCGCAATCGCTGTCATATCCAGCACTTCATCATCGGTGATCCAATGCAATTCATCACAGAATTTCTTTCTCATCATACCAATGATGACAAAGCCTCCTCCAAAAGTAAAAGCAGATATTGCCATCATGGAAAAAAACAGTTTTATCATGCTGATTTTTGGTTTTGATTCTTCCATCTGTCTGTTCTCCGTATCTCTCTCGTCTATTATGTCATAGAATTTCTGACAAAAACTCTTTATTTATCCAGAAGATATTCTCCAGCGTGTTTTAGTTGTCTGTAAAGAAAAGAAAATCCGGTTCATATGGGAACCGGATTTCTCTGGTTAAGAATTAACGAGCCATTGCGGCAACTTCTGCAGCGAAGTCATCCGCTTTCTTTTCAATGCCTTCTCCGACCTTATAACGTGTGAAGCACTTTACTGCAGCGTGGTTGTCAGACAGATACTTTCCGCACTTGATATTCTGATCAAGGAAGAAGATCTGATCTACCAGACACATATCCTGCAGAGACTTGGAGAGTCTTCCTTCAACGATACCGGCTCTTACTTTTTCCGGCTTGTTTGCCAGGGATTCATCGTTCTGTACGAGTGCTTCCTGAATGGAACGCTCATGTTCGATGACTTCCTTCGGCATATCATTGCGGGATACGTAAGTCGGTGTCATGGAAGCGACCTGCATAGCCATGTTCTTGGCAACCTGAGCATCTTCAGAACCGCTTAAGACAACAACTGCAGAGATCTTTCCGCCCATATGCATGTAGCTTCCGAAGATCTCATCATCATTCTTGTGAATGACTTCGAAACGGCGCAGAGTAATCTTTTCACCGATGATTGCTACAGCATTGATAAAGTCATCATTCAGAGTTCCGCTTGCTGTAGGAAGAGCAAGTGCAGCTTCGAGATCTGCCGGTTCATTTTTCAGGATCTCATCTGCCACAAGCTCCAGAAGTCCAAGGAATTTATCATTCTTGGCAACGAAGTCTGTCTCGGAGTTGATTTCTACTACAACTGCCTTATTGCCGTCGATTTTAACACGGGTAAGACCTTCAGCCGCAATACGGCCTTCCTTCTTCTCTGCCTTGGCAGCACCTCTTTTACGCAGCCAGTCGACAGCTGCCGTCATATCACCGTCGCACTCGACAAGAGCCTTTTTGCAGTCCATCATACCTGCGCCGGTCTGTTCACGTAATTCTTTTACCTGAGCAGCAGTAATTGCCATGATTATTCTCCTTCCTTTACTGCTTCAGCAGCCGGAGCTGCCGCAGCTTCTTTTACTTCTGTTTCCGCGGGTTTGTTTTCATCCGCTTTTCTTGCATCCTTACGGAATACACGTCTTTCTCCGTTGTTGTACGGACGACGTTCTCTCTGCTGCTGAGCACGGCGTTCTTCATATCTCTGACGACGCTTTCTCTCGTATTCTGCAGCCTGCTGTTCGACGTTGATCATCACATCGCTCATGGTGATGTCATCGCTTGCTTCATCTTCCTGATATGCTGTTTCCAGTACACCGCCCTTTGCTTCTACGATTGCATCCGCAATAACGCTTACCATCAGCTTGACAGAACGTACAGCATCATCGTTACAAGGAATCGGATAATCGACTACTGTCGGATCCGCATTGGTATCGATCAGCGCAAATACAGGAATATTCAGTTTCTTCGCTTCTGCTACTGCATTGTGTTCTTCCAGAGGATCTACCACAAATACAGCATCCGGGAGCTTCTTCATTTCTTTGATACCGCCGAGGAAGTTATTCAGACGATCCTTCTTCTTCAGTAAACCGGACTGTTCCTTTTTCGTATAAACGTTAATCGTTCCGCTTGTTTCCATTTCTTCGATTTCAATCAGTTTCTTGATTGACTTCTGAATGGTACGGAAGTTTGTCAGAGTTCCGCCGAGCCATCTCTGGTTGACATAGAAACTGCCGGAACGGATCGCTTCTTCCAGGATCGTTGCCTGTGCCTGTTTCTTTGTGCCGACGAACAGTACTTTACCACCCTTTTCGGTGATTTCCTTGATTGCGGTAAACGCATCAGTCAGTTTTTCCTGCGTCTTTTCCAGGTCGATGATATATACACCGTTCTTGGAAGTATAGATGTAGGGACGGAACTTTGGATTCCACTTTCTGGTCTGGTGACCGAAATGAACTCCGTTTTCAAGCATTTTCCTCATTGAAACAACAGCCATTTTAATTAACCTCACTTTCCGTTGTTTTCCGCCACAGTTTCGGGCACTGCCAACATACTGAACCCTGTATGCACGGGGCAGTGAATCCACTGTGTGAGTAGTACATCTCGTGCTGAAAAGCACATAAAAAGAGATGCCGAGTAGTAGTATATCACAGAATATACAGAAAAAGATAGAATTTATTTCTATCTCTTGTATTTTTCTTTTAGTTTTAATCCTTTCGGCGTGTATGCGGATGTGCCTTGTCGATCACCTGGCGCAATTTATCCGTAGTCACATGCGTATAGATCTGTGTCGTGGAGAGATTCTCATGTCCCAGCAATTCCTGGACGATACGCAGATCAGCGCCGTTATCCAGCAGATGTGTCGCAAACGAATGTCTTAACATATGCGGGTGGACATGGATCGGAAGACCGGCTCTTTCCGCACTTTGGTCAATGATCATCTGGATGGATCTGGCTGTGATCGGTTTCCCCTTCTGACTGACAAAGAGTATCCCATGTTCAGGCTTATCTTCCATGAATACGGGACGTGAAGCCTGCAGATACAGATCGATCAGCTGACCGCAGCGCTTGTAGAAAGGCACCATGCGTTCCTTGCTTTCCTTGCCGAGTACCACCAGGTAGTGCTCCGGCAGATTGATGCGGGCGATTTCCAGTCCCGCGCATTCTGATACACGCAGACCGCAGGCATAAATTGTTTCTATGATACAGCGGTCACGGATATCTACAGGATCACTCAGATCAAAACTGTTCAAGATCCTCTCCATCTGTTCAAATGTCAGATATTCCGGTAATTTTCGTCTTTCGCTGGTACCTTTGAATACCTTGACCGGGTTATTCTCTATCCCTTCATACTTGTTTAGGTAACGGTAGAAGGAGCGTAGTGAGGAAAGATTCCGGGAATAACTAGCATTGGATAACGGTTTACCGCCAATCACCCCTGTACGCAGTTCTGTAACATACTGGCTGACATGGGCTTTCGTCACATCCTCAAACGATGTGATTTCCTGTTCCTGAAGCCACGTGATAAAACGTCCGACATCGCGGCGGTAGGCATCACCGGTATCTTCGGAACCAGTACGTGAAATCATGATATGCGCAATAAAACGATCCAGAGATTCCTCAAAGTTCATATTCATCCTTCATCTCTTTCAGGATAGCCAGGGATTGCGGAGCATACGCATCCTTGCGTTCTTTTTTCTTTACGTTTTCTTTCAGGCTCATAATACCGAAATTGGCATTCATCGGCTGGAAGTTCTCCTTGGACGCATGAGATACATAGTAGGACATCGCCCCGATCATCGTATACGGACCCGGGCAGAACATCTTCTGTCCCTTCAGATAACGTGCCATATTGATGCCTGCCAGTAATCCGCTGGCTGTGCTTTCCACATAGCCCTCCACACCGGTAATCTGTCCGGCAAAAAACAGATCTTCGCGTAACCGGCACTGGTAGCTTTCATCCAGGCACTGCGGCGAGTTGATATAGGAGTTTCTGTGCATGACCCCGTAGCGGATGATTTCTGCGTGTTCCAGTCCCGGAATCATATGGATGATCTCTTTCTGGGCAGGCCATGTCAGATGCGTCTGGAAACCAACGAGATTGAACGCGGATGCGACTGCGTCTTCTTTCCGCAGCTGTACGACCGCGTACGGACGTTTACCATCTTTTTCCAGCCCTACAGGCTTCATCGGGCCGAACAGTAACGTCTGTCTGCCACGTTTGGCCATGACTTCAAAAGGCATACATCCTTCAAAGTAGACTTCTTTCTCAAATGCCTTGATCGGTACGGTATCCGCGTTGATCACCGCATCATAAAAATGTTCGAATTCTTCTTTATCCATCGGGCAGTTGACGTAATCTGCCGTGCCCTTGTCGTAACGTGATTTCCAGTAGGCCTTGGTAAAATCTATGGATTCCGCAGTAACGATCGGAGCTTCCGCATCATAAAAGTAACAGTATTGTTCCTGCAGTAATTCCTTGATTGAATTCATCAGATCATCCGAAGTCAGAGGACCTGTCGCAATAATCACCGGTCCCTCCGGAATCTTTTTCTGTTCTTCTTCCACAACTTCAATTAACGGATGAGAACGGATAACCTGTGTCACCGCATCCGAGAACTTATGACGATCTACCGCCAGAGCGCTTCCTGCCGGCACCTGGTGTTCATCTGCCTTGGCCATGATCAAAGAGTCAAGAAATCGCATTTCTTCCTTAAGCAGACCACAGGCATTGTTTAAAGCATTGGAACGCAGTGAATTCGAACATACCAGTTCCGCAAACTGATCAGACGCATGCGCCGGAGATTTTTTCTTCGGCTTCATCTCCACCAGCTTTACCGGAATTCCGCGTTTTGCGAGCTGCCAGGCTGCTTCACATCCTGCAAGACCGGCGCCGACTACCGTAACGATCATGATCTGCGGCTGCCTCTTCTTGATGTACGTCTGCGTGTAGCTGTAGTCTTGGCTTCAATCGGCTCCCCTTCTACAGTCTCCATATGACGGCATTTCGGGAAATTGGAACAGCCGAGGAAGTATGTACCGTAGCGGCTCTTCCGCTTCAGCAATTCACCGCCGCAGTCCGGACAGATCTTTCCGGTAGGTTCAGCCTTCTCCTTGGTTTCGTCCTCCAACTGACGTGTATATCTGCACTTCGGGAAGTTTCCGCAGGAGATGAACTTACCGAAACGTCCGGTACGATAGACTAATTCTCCGCCGCATTCCGGGCAGATCTCCCCGGTCTTCTCGGGCTGGATCTTCTCCATATTCTCATACGCTTTGGTTAACAAAGGCGTAAACTTATCCCAGAAGTTCTGCAGTACGTTGACTTCATCCGCGTTTCCTTCCGCGATATCATCCAGCTTGTTTTCCATCTGCGCGGTATATTTCACGTTGATGATACTGGAAAAGAATTCATCTAGTTTCTCTACGGTCAGTTTCCCCTGTTCAGTCGGGAAAAATACCTTGGTCTTACCGGAAGCGGAGGATTTCTCCAGGGAACAATATCCTCTCTCCTGGATCGTATCGATAATCATCGCATAGGTAGAAGGTCTTCCGATTCCCTCTTCTTCCATCTGACGGATCAGTCTGGCTTCGGTATATCTTGCGGGTGGTTCGGTAAAGTGCTGATTGCATTTCAGTTCGGCAGCAGTCAGTTCTTCTCCCTGGCTCAGCATCGGCAGGATGATATCCTTACTGGAGTCATACTCTCCGTAGACTTTCAGCCATCCGTCAAATACCATACGGCTTCCGGTCGCGGTAAAGTCATAGATTCCCTGGGTCAGGGTCACACCGGCACTGTTATAACGGGCAGGAGCCATCAGAGAGGCCAGAGCTCTGGCATAGATCAGTTTATATAAGCGATACTGTTCGCTGGTCAGGTGGCTCTTGATCTTCTCCGGATGATGATTAATGTTGGTCGGGCGGATCGCTTCGTGGGCATCCTGGGCATTGACATCATTACTGACACGGTAATATCCCAGATACGGCTTGCCGAATTCCTGTGTGATATATGCCTGCGCGGAACGTACATAGACATCGGATAAACGTGTACTGTCGGTACGCATATAGGTGATCAGACCTTCTTCACCGTTGCCTACATCTACGCCTTCATAGAGTCTCTGTGCCACAGCCATGGTTCTCTTGGCGGAGAAGCCGAGTTTTGTGGAAGCTTCCTGCTGGAGTGTAGAAGTAATAAAGGGCTTGAAGGCGGCGCGTTTTCTCTCTGCTTCCTTGACTTCGCTGACCGTGAAAGGCCCCTGACATTCGTCGTAGACTTTCCGGGCTTCTTCCCCGGTATGCAGTTCTGCTTTTTCCCCGTTGATTCTGGCCAGGGATGCTTCAAATACGGTACCGTCCTTGACAAACTTACCGTCAATTGTCCAGTATTCTTCCGGTGTAAATGCTTCGATCTCCTTTTCTCTTTCCACGATCAGTTTCAAAGCTACGGATTGTACACGTCCGGCAGATTTGGATTTGATCTTGCTGTTCAGTAACTTGGATAACTTAAAACCGATAATACGGTCCAGAATACGTCTGGTTTCCTGAGAATGGACCAGATCCATATCTATCGCACGAGGATGTTCAAAAGCTTCCTTGACAGCGTTCTGGGTAATTTCGTGAAACGTGACACGATCTGCCTCTGTCTCGGACAATCCCAGTTCGTCTGCCAGGTGCCAGGAAATCGCTTCTCCTTCACGGTCCGGGTCGGTTGCCAGATAGACACTGTCTGCCTTAGCTGCTCTCTTCTTCAGGTCATTGACGACATCGGTCTTATCCTTGGATACTTCATATGTCGGATGAAAACCATTCTCGACATCAACACCCAGTCCGTCCTTACCCTTGATTGCCAGATCACGGATATGACCCTTGCTGGATACGACCGTATAGTCATTCCCTAAATATTTCTGAATCGTCTTCGATTTGGAAGGTGATTCTACAATTACCAGTTTCTTCATAATTACCTCTTCAGTAAACAGATTATAGGATATCTTATCTTTATATTCTTTGACAAGACCCTAAATCTTCAAGTTGTGCAAAATCATACAGGATCATGGCTCCCTGTGAAATCAGTTTATTACACCCTTCCCCCGCTTCAGACATGAACGGATGCGGTACACAATAGACATCCTTACTGAGATTGATTGCTTCGTTGACCGTATGCATCGTACCGCTTTTACAGGCCGCCTGGGTAACGATCACTGCCTTCCCCAATGCCGCAAGGATACGGTTGCGCCAGGGAAAGTGTTTCTTACGTACACCGGTATCCGGCGGATATTCACTGAGAATCAGATGATCACGCATGGCTCTGTACAGATCACGATTCTCTTTGGGATATTGTACGCTGAGACTGCTGCCGATAACACCGATCGTCTTTCCTCCGCAGCGTATAGCCGTATGATGCACCAGCGCATCCACACCTTTGGCCAATCCCGAGATCATGACATAATCCAGACATAATCTTGTGGTAATATCTCTTGTGACCTGAATACCATAGTCATCGGGATTCCGTGAACCTACGACTGTGATTCCATCCTTTTTTAATAATGACGTGTCTCCCTGATAATAGATGACCCACGGAGGAAAACGTAGTTCTTTCAGCGTCTGAGGATAGATTTCGTCATAGATGGTAAAGTAAGATGCCTGTGGTACTGAACCAGGCTTTTCATGGTTTCGTACAGCTTCTGCAATCCTTGTCCAGTCTCCTTCGTATTTCAGTGAATAAGATGCCAGTATTTCTTGTCTGTTCATAATACCTCCATACATCTTATACACGGAAATAAAAGAACTCCCTGAGGAGTTCAGAATAAAGTTTGTTGTCTGGCGGCGACAGGCCCATAGCTGCGTCTGTGGATCGGTGTAATACCCAGACGGTCAATTGCTTCCAGGTGTTCCTTTGTCGGATATCCCTTGTGTTTCGCAAAGCCGTAACCAGGATAGATTTTATCGTATTCCACCATCAGACGGTCTCTGGTGACTTTGGCAAGGATGGAAGCTGCCGCAATCGATACACTCTTCTGGTCACCTTTTACCAGCGGGATCACTGTCTTATCCATCTCCAGAGGCATGGCATCGGTGAGGACGATCTCTGCGGGTAAATCACCCGCAATCTCCAGCATACTCTTCTGGGTTGCCCGGTAGATGTTCAGACGGTCGATTTCTTCCGGTTCCACCAGTTTGATTTCATAGTACAGCGCATCTTCCAGGATCCAGTCAAAGAGTTCTTCCCGCTTTTTCTCCGTCAGTGCCTTGGAGTCATAGATCAGCGGGTTTTCATCCCCGATTTCGAAGACGACACCGGCAACACATAGAGGACCTGCCAAAGGACCTCTTCCGGCCTCATCAATACCGACGATATACTTGTGTTCCTGCCAGAACTGGTGTTCATACTCATTCGGACAGATCTTGTTCTTTTTCATCTGTATTCTCCAGTGTCAGCCTGCCGGTCTTTCCCCGGCGGAATTCACGCAGGAAGAGGATTGCGGCTCTCTCTTCATCCGGAAGATCGTTTTCTTTCCGGAGATTCCGGCTTTCGGCGATCTTTTTCAGTTTATCTTCACGGGAGGATTGTTCATCCATACCGTATTCTTTCTCCAAGGTTCCGGGATACAGATGACAGATCTCATCGATCGTTACTCCGGTGATTTCCTTCAAGTCAAGAATATCTTCCTTGATGGCTCCGGTCGCAGCCAGAAATACCGCTGTCTTATGATCATCGAACTTAGGCCACAGTACACCTGGTGTATCCAGGATATCCAGTGTCTTACCGCAATGGATCCAGGATAAAGAGCGGGTTACACCAGGTTTATCTTCGGTCTTGGCGACAGACTTACCGGCAATCCGGTTGATCATCGTACTCTTTCCGGAATTGGGTATACCGCACACCATGGCGCGCATGGCCCTGGGACGTATACCTCTGGAAATCATTTTCCGGCGTTTTGGTTCGGTCAGCTTCATACAGGCATCGATGATTTGTTTCTTCGCTGTAGAGTCATGTGCCAGATCCAATGCCAGCACATCCTGAGAATCTGATTTCAGTGCCCTTATCCACTCCTGGGTCTTTTCCGGATCTGCGAGATCTGCCTTCGATAAAATGATCATCCGCGGACGTTCTCCGATCAGCTGATCCAATACCGGATTCTTACTAGCACGGGGGATCCTGGCATCCCGGATCTCAATGACCATATCGGCCGCTTTGAGGTGTTCTGCCATATCTCTCCTGGCTTTCTCCATATGCCCCGGATACCAGTTTATCGTTGTCTTATTCTCACTCATGAAATTACCAGTTTACCACACCAAAATATTGAAACGGATACAGGATCAGAATTCCCTTACCGGAGACCTGTGACTGTTTGAACGGTCCGTAATACCGGGAATCCTTACTCACAGGACGATTATCTCCCAGACAGAAATACTCGTTATCCTTCAGTGTAAATGCCGGGATATCATTGGTAACGATTCCCTCAGCCAGGAAAGGTTCTTCTGTCACTGTACCATTGATATACAGTTTTCCTTCTTTATACTCCACGGTTTCTCCGGGCAGACCAATGAGTCTCTTCACCAGGTACTCTTTTGGTTCATCCAGACGCAGGATCACGATATCAAAGCGTTCGGCACCACTTATACGATAACCAATCGTATTGGAGAAACCTACCGAACCAGGCTGTAATGTCGGGAACATGGATGAACCCTGTACCTGTACGGGACGAACAATAAACGTAGCCGTAACGAAAAATACCGCAAAACTCCAGAACAGGGTCTTGAAGAAATCGCCGACATCACTTTCTGTAGATTTTTTGTTTTCTTTTGTCATAATCCTATCATACAAAATATAAGCCCTGTCTGAACAGGGCTCTTTTTCATTACTTCTTACGATCTTCTTTAATACGCGCGTTCTTCGCGGACAGACCTCTTAAGTATGTCAGTTTAGCTCTGCGTACTTTACCACGACGGGCAACTTCAATGTGATCGATGATCGGTGAATGTACCGGGAATGTTCTTTCTACGCCGATACCGCCGGAAATCTTTCTGACTGTGAAGGAAGCGCCGATACCGCCGTTATTTCTGGCAATGACAACACCCTCAAACATCTGAATACGGGACTTTTCGCCTTCTTTGATACGTACATACACTTTAACTGTGTCCCCTGCCTTGAAATTCGGGACATCATTACGCATCTGTTCCTTTGTGATTTTTTCTACCAAATCCAATTTCATCTTTCTTCTCCTTTTACCAATTGATCAACTGCTCTTAGCCAAGTATGCCAGCGGAACAGAGACGCACATAGTGCCTAAAGATAATAGCACAGATTATCGGATAGAACAAGAAGAAATTACAGGTCTTTGTATGACGGTGTACCACGTGTAATCCAAACCGGCAATATCGGGGAAGCCTGTCACAAAACGATAACAAATCATCTCATTTAGTATACATTCAATATTATTGTTTAACACTATTATTCGAAGTAAAATAAATACAATCCTATCAAGGTGCTTTAATAAGGAGAAAAAATGGAATCACAAAATCAGAACACAAGACATTCCGTGACATTACTATGGTCCGGAGGATGGGACGGCACATTCCGATTACTGCAGCTTTGTCAGAATGACATCACGATTCAGCCTGTTTATGTAACCGATTCGGATCGTTCTAGTACAGAAATCGAAAAGCAGCGGATCGATGAGATCCTGAAGATTTGCAGGGAAAGGTTTCCCGCGGAAATCAGAGATGTGACATTCTATGATAAAAATTGGATACTTGAAACATGTAAAGATGAACAAATATCTTCCTCTTTCCGGCATCTGAGAAAAACTTATAATCTCGGAAGCCAGTATGAATGGTTTGCCCTGCTTACCAGATATCTTGATCAGAAAATGGAGTGCGGTGTCGTTCACCAGTATCACGGCAAGGTAGAAGAAGCCATTGATCATGAAGGTACTATGGAATTGATCCAGGGGGATTTCCTGCCGGGACGGTATCACGTTCTTCCGAAAGAAGATCAAACGAGTGCCTATGATGTCTTCGGCAATCTGATCTTTCCGATTATCCGTCTTACCAAAAAAGATGAAGAAAACATTGCCCGTGATAACGGATGGATGGATATCATGAACCTGAGCTGGTTCTGTCACACTCCGATCCATGGAGAACCCTGTGGTGTGTGCGGACCATGTGAAGATGCGATGAATACCGGAATGGAATGGCGTCTTCCGGCTGCCGCAAAACGCCGGTACAAATACCGCAAACTCATCCGCTTCTGTAAAAGAATCAAAAACCGCATATTAAGAACGAGAAAAACAGTATGACAAAACAAAACGAAATTAAACTCGAGAAGAAACTCTCACCAGTGGATGTCTGGTCACTGGCTCTTGGATGTATCATTGGCTGGGGCGCATTTGTAATGCCAGGAAATACGTTTCTGGTAAAAGCCGGTCCGTTGGGAACAGCGATTGCCATGACTATCGCCGCTGTCATCATGATCATTATCGCTTTTAACTACAATTATATGATCCGGAAATATCCGGTTGCCGGAGGTGAGTTTACTTTTACCAAACAGGCATTTGGAAAAACACACGCGTTTATTTGTTCCTGGTTTCTTGGTCTATCCTATCTGGCTATTGTCCCTCTGAATGCTACAGCGCTGGCTCTGATCGGCAGAAATCTGATGAATAACATCTTTCAGATCGGGTTCCACTACTCAGTAGCCGGCTATGATATCTATTTCGGTGAGATCCTGCTGGCAGCTTTTGCTCTGCTGTTGTTCGCCTTTCTGAGTATCCGAGGCGTCAAATTCACAGGCATATTACAAACCGGACTTGTCTTTGCCTTGGTCGGAGGTGTGTTGATCATAACGACCGCTGCCCTGTTGAATCCCAACGTTTCTCTTTTTGGTATTACTCCTGGTTTTCAGCCGGATATTCCACCATTGAGCGGAATCCTTGCGGTAGTGGCGGTAGCTCCCTGGGCATTCGTTGGCTTTGATACAATTCCCCAGGCTGCGGAAGAGTTTAACTTCTCCCCTTCCAAAACCGTGTTTATCATGATTCTTTCCATCATCTTCGGTGCTGGTGTCTATATTGTTTTGAACACGGTGACAGCTGCCGTTATCCCTGCCGGGTATGCGGACTGGGCGGAATATATCCGTGATCTTCCCAACTTGAATGGTATGATGAGTCTTCCGACATTCCATGCCGGATACCAGCTGCTGGGAAACTGGGGTGTATTTTTCCTTGGACTCGCGGTGACCGGTGCAATCCTCTCCGGTATTATGGGTTTCTACATGGCAACCAGTCGTCTGTTATACTCCATGGCAAAGGAAAATGTTTTACCTTCATGGTTTGGCAGACTAAATACACTTCACCGAACACCCTCAAACGCGATCCTGTTTATCCTGCTCATTTCCCTGGCAGCGCCTTTTTTTGGCAGAACAGCGCTTGGCTGGATCGTTGATATGTCTTCCATCGGTGCCGCAATCGGATATGGCTATACTTCCCTTTCCGCATACAAGTTTGCCAAGGCAGAAAACAAGAAAAATATCATGATAACAGGAATTCTGGGAACGATTCTGTCACTGGTATTTGTTGTTCTCCTTCTGGTTCCGATTCCCATGTTTAACTGTTTCCTGGGTAAAGAATCCTATATTTGTCTGATCATCTGGATCATTCTTGGTGCACTATTCTATACATACACCGCAAAAGCATCTACCGGAAAATAATAACCTGAAGTATCATCGGATTAAAAAACTTGAGATTTCACTTCTCAAGTTTTTTATTATCCAACTCTGTCTGCTCTTTTATGTTTTTTTATTCATTGGTCAAAGAATACAGCCCGGTTAATCAGTATATTTCCTTCCTTTTCGCAACGTATCACAAAGTCAAAGATATCTCTCTTGATGCACATCCAGAAGTCTCCTTCCGGGAACCGGTACTGTTCTTCCGGACGGAAGAATTTCTTTCCTTCCTGGTATCTCAAGTTTAATAACTGTTCATCAATATCCGGGATTGGATCACTGACCAGCAGACTGCGCAGATATTCCGCACATAAGACATCTTCTTCCGTATCCTTCTCTCCAGCCAGTCCCATAGCCACCAGAGAGACAATTTCCGGATTACGCTGACGGATGTATTCTGCCGTAGCTTTGGCATTCACAAAGCTGCCTGTAAGAATCTCCCGGGCACGTACGGCACGCATGATTCCCTGGGTACCTGCGCTGGTCGAGTGGATCATCGTACGGTGCGCAAAAGACAGAGATTCCACGGAAGATGGTGAATTGCCGTAATCACAGCCTTCCACCTTGATTCCCTGCCGTTCTCCAAAGAGAAGATACTCCGGATGTGCCTGTTTCATCGCAAATGCCTGATCCAGGGCTGCTACAGGATAGATCTTCTCTGCACCTTGGGAGAATAAATACGCTTCCAGGGTGAATGCCCGGAAAACATCAATGATCACGGTCAGACCGGAAGCCTGTTCCGCACCTTCCAGTAAATGCAGGATCTGTATCTTCATCCTTTTCCCTCATTTCTTATCTCTTCGAGAAGCGCGGATTCTTCCGCAGTCAGTTCTTTCTGTGCCAGCAGGTCCGGACGGAAATGCAAGGTCCTGCGCAGGGATTCCTTCAGACGCCACAGACGGATCTTTTCGTGATTCCCGGAAAGCAGTACCTCCGGTACTTCCCTGCCCCGGAAGACTCTGGGATGCGTATACTGCGGATACTCCAGCAATCCCGACTCAAAGGATTCCTCTGCGGTGCTCTCTGCCCGGATCACGTTTTCCTGCAGTCTGGTTACAGCGTCTACCAGGACTGCCGCAGCGCTTTCTCCGCCGGACAGGATATAATCCCCGACCGAGATCCATTCATCTGCTGTCTCTGTAATTCTCTCGTCAATTCCTTCATAATGTCCGCAGATCAGGATCAGTTCTTCTTTTTCGCTTAATTCGCGGACTTTGGCCTGGTTCAGAGGTGTACCTGCCGGCGTAAACAGGATCACTGTAGATCTGGCACTGCGGTGCTGATCCAAAGCAGAAAAAACCGGCTCCGGTCGCAGGATCATACCCGGACCGCCGCCGTAGGGAGAATCGTCAATATGCCGGTAAGACCCGGACGCGTAATCCCGCAGATCCACGATATTCAGCGTCAGTTCCTTCTTCTGTATCAGTCTTTGAATCAGCGGATATTGTTCCAGGGATTCCAGCATCTGCGGAACAATTGTCAGTATCGTGATGATCATTGGTTATCCTGTGCCTTTGCCTGGCTAAGTTCAAGCATGTCCTGTAATTCCCTGGTATTCAGAGGTTCGATCACCTTATGCCCTGCATCATAGTACTTTGTCTTACTGCGCGGAAGGACGACATTCAGGTCATCAAAGCGTATGGTACCCAGTACTTTTGACGTATTAGAGTCATACAGGGAGATCAGCCAGTGATCAACACGGATCTTATCTTTCTGATCATACATGGTAAACGGAAGACCTGGTTTATCCGGGAAGATGATTGGTACACCGGCAGGCAGAAAATACGTTCCCGTATTCTGCTGTACACGGACTTCCGGTTCCGCTATGTAGTAGGTTTTATTTTGTAACTCGTGCATCCACTGTCCGAACGCTTCCGCATCCGTACAGTATCCGATTTGTTCGGCTTCCTTACTTCCCAATACCAGTCTGTGCATGGCACAGCTCAGGGAAAGATTGCCGGATCCTTCCAGTACCTTGGGTAAGAGTTCATTTAACAGACGTACGTTTTGTCTCTGGATGTCTTCTTCTTTTTCATCCAGACGGCTTAATGAGAGATGATTCCCGTTGATTTCTATACTTCCGGTCCAGTATTCTCCTGCCCTGTGGACAAGCTGAAACAGCTCGTGGATCTCTTCCACGTTGGCAGGAAGCGGCAGGAGGATCTTAAGTTCTGTTTCATTTTCTTTATCCCAGTTCGTACGTATGCCTCTGCCAATCTTATTTTCACAGTAAAGAACCAGCATATTCCGTGTGGTCTTGTTCTTTACCAGATGATCACGGCTGAAATAGCCATACCGCAATGTATCGCCGGTCATCAATTGTAAAGGAATACTTTTCGGGAATTTGGTGATCTGTGTCAGAACGACATTGATTTCCGTATTCATTCATGTACCTCTGTTATTGGTATGATACCATATTCCGATACTTCTCAAAGATTATTTTTGTTCAGGATCATCCCACTGATCCAGAAGTTTCTTTTCTTCTTTAGTCAGTTGATGTTTTTCGAACAGATCCGGGCGTATTTCTCTGGTTTTGAGCAGTGATTGAAGCAGGCGCCATTTCCGAATATTCTCGTGATGCCCGGATAACAAGATTTCCGGTACGGGATGACCATCATAGACAGCAGGCTGCGTATACTGCGGGTATTCCAGAAGTTCCTGGTCAAAAGATTCCTCCTCAACAGAGTCATTGGAAATTACACCCTGGCATAAGCGTATCACACTGTCCGCAATGACCATGGATGCCAGTTCCCCGCCGGTCAGTACGTAATCCCCGATGGACAGGCATTCATCCACGTATTCTTCCACACGCGCGTCAATGCCCTCATAATGGCCGCACAGGAAGATCAAATGGTCATACTGCGTCAGCTGCCGGGCTTTCTTCTGGGTATAGACGTTCCCCCGGGGATTCATCATCATACAGTAGCTTTCCGGTGTGCGGACACTGTTCAGGGCATCGATGACCGGCTGGCATTTCATTACCATTCCGGCACCACCGCCAAACGGAGTATCATCCACATGTCTGTACTTATCCAATGCGAAATCACGGATCTGTACAAAATCCACCTGGACCTTACCTTGTTCGATACTTCTGCCGATGATCGATGTATGAATGAAATTCTCATACATCTCCGGAAACAGCGTCACAAACGTGATTCTCATAACAATCCTTCGATCACATGTACCGTGATCACGCCTTCTTCATCATCAATATCCGTGATAAATTCCGGAACATAGGGAATCAGCGCGTCTTTCATTCCTTCTCTTTCCACACGCAGATTATTCTGTGCACCGCGGGTTTCTTCCACATCGATCACAGTTCCGATCAGGTTACCCTCTTCATCCTTCACCGTCAACCCAATCAGTTCATCCACGTAATATTCTCCCTCCGGAAGATCCTGTCTGTCACTATCCGCAATCAAGATCTCACAGGTCTTGTACTTCTCTACCAGATTGATATCCTGCAGACCCTCAAATGCCACCAGCGCATAACCTTTATGTACTCTGTAAGAAACCGGATGCACCGGAATCAGTTCGTCCTGATAATCGATATAGACCGTACTGCCTTTCGCATAACGTACTTCATCAAAATCAGACCAACTCTCGATCTTCAGTTCTCCTTTTAAGCCATGTGTATTGACGATCTTACCGATAGCGATATACTCCATATACTCTCCTTTCTGAGAAAAAAGGATGCATAAATGCACCCTCAGACTTTCTCAAATTTGATCGTTACTCTCTTATCTTCCGCATGTGAAGCCACCATCATGACTTGACGCAAAGCCGAAGCCATCGTACCTTTACGACCGATCAGTCTGGCGATATCTTCATCTTTCGCATAGACATAGAGTATAACTTCTCTATGATTATCCGCCGGCATTTCCTTGACTACAAGATTTGCCTTGTCTTCGACAAGTGGTTCAATCAGATCAAATAATACTCTATCCAACGCTGCCATACTTACTTTTTACTAGCCTTTTTCTCTTCGTGATATCTCTTCAGAACGCCTTCCTGAGAAAGGATCGTACGAACAGTATCCGTAGGCTGAGCTCCATTCTTGAGCCATTCCAGAGCTTTCTCCGCATCCAGATGAACCTCTGCAGGCTGAGCTGTAGGATTGAAATAACCCAAAGTATCAATGACACGTCCGTCTCTCGGAGAACGTGAATCTGCCGCAACGATACGATATCTCGGTGCTTTCTTCGCACCCATTCTTGTTAATCTTAATTTGACTGCCATAATATTTTTCTCCTTACCAGAGATATTATTCACATTTTATCACTATCTGTCAAGTATTTTATCTTGACACTTTAATTTCTTCTTCTGGAAGCGTTCAGCTGATCCAGCTGTTTCTGCGCATCTTCCATCATCTTCATGGCTTTTTCTTCATCCAGCTGACCATTCTTTGTCATACTCCCCATCATATCCATGGCTTTCTTTGTCTTTTCCCACTGCTTGAGGAGTTTATTGACATCGTTAACTGTCGTTCCGGAACCTGCCGCGATTCTCTTCTTCATTGTACTGCGGATCCTCTCCGGATGTCTGCGTTCTGCCAGCGTCATGGACTGGATCATTGCCTTTGTACGTTTCATACTGTCAGCCGCTTCATTCTCGTTGATCAGGTCCGAATACTGCGAATATCCCGGCAGCATACGCAGAATACCGCCTAACGGACCAAGTTTCTGCATCTGTTCCATCTGTTTCAGCATATCGTCCATGTCAAACTGTCCGGACAACATACGCTGGGCAGCTCTCTCCGCTTCTTCCAGGTCCATCTTCTCCTGTGCGCGTTCCACCAGGGAGACCACATCACCCATACCGAGAATACGGTCTGCCATACGCTCCGGATAGAAGATATCCATGTCTTCGATCTTTTCACCTTCACCGACAAATTTGATCGGCACATTGGTGATCTTACGTACGGATAAAACACCACCACCGCGGCTGTCACCGTCAAACTTCGTGACAACAAGTCCTGTAAGAGGCAGTTGTTCAGAGAAGGAACGTGCCACGTTGACAATATCCTGACCGGTCATCGCGTCAACCGTAAGCAGAATATCATCCGGATGCACAAGCGCTTCAATATCACTCAATTCCTGCATGAGTTCTTCATCGATATGAAGACGGCCGGCCGTATCGATGAATACCGTATCATACCCCTGTTCACGGGCATACTGCATACCCTGACGCACTGTCTCCACCGCGTTGACTCCCGTACCCAGAGAGAATGTCTCGATACCAAGTTCATTCCCCAGTGTTTTTAACTGGTCGATTGCTGCGGGACGGATCACGTCTGCCGCAATAAACATCGGATTCCGGTTGTATTTATTGATACAGATCCGGGCAATCTTCGCCGCACTGGTTGTTTTACCGGTACCCTGAAGACCAACCAGCATGATCACAGTAATCCCGCTTTCCTTGAAATTCAGTTCCGCCTGATTGTCTCCGAGCAGGGAAATGATCTCGTCATGGACGATCTTGACCAACATCTCTCCCGGTTCAACACTGTTGATGACATCTTCACCACGAGCTTTATTCCGCACATCGTCCAGGAATTCCTTGACGATCCGGTAGTTCACATCCGCTTCCAGAAGTGCCAGACGCACCTCTTTCAGCATATCCTCCATATTCGCATCGGTCAGTTTTCCCTTGCCGATAATATTACGCATTGATTTATTCAAACGTTCACTTAAGGAATCAAAAGCCATACCATCACCTCTCAACTAATGTATTTTACCATAGAAAAAGCTGTATGTTTACAATACAGCCAATTCCTCACTTCAGATTATTTTTCATCACATCCAGATAATTCAGGATCGTATGAATATCTTCATTCGAAAGACCTTCGGTAACTTCATAACCCCATTCCGATACGGTTTTGCGGATCTTCGGAATCAGCGCTTCCCCTTCCGGTGTCAGATACAGACGGTATTTCCGGCGGTTTTTCGGGTTTCTCTCACGAATGATATATCCCTGTTCTTCCAGCTGTAATGCGCTTCTGGCAATTCTGGTCTTATCGATATTCAGTATTTCCACCAGGTTCTCCTGACTTAATCCCGGCTCATGCCAGAGCGTGATCAGGAAAAAATACTGATGTCCGATCAATCCATACGGAGCCAGATGTTCATTCATATATCTGCGGCGATGTCTTTCCAGCCGTCCGATACCGGCACCGAGAGCCCGCATGTCTTCAATTTGTTGTTTCGTACGTTTACTCATAATACCACCTCAGCACGCAACTGTTGCTAATAACAACATTACATATCCCTGCCCGAGATGTCAAGAAAAACAGTATGTACAATACAGTATTGTTGTACGCCAGACGATCCAGCTGTTCATTTTTACGGAGTCATGATATGACATTGCCGGAATCACACAGTACCGATGCCAGCGGATAACCATTTATGGAAAAAGCTCTATGGAGTCTATACTCCAACAGAGCTTTTCTTATTGAACAACCTGGTTTACCTGAGAAACACGATATTCTCAGGCATTTCTCATTCGTTCTGAGATGAAAGATACTTTCTCTGCCACTACTTCACTGTTGTAGTAACGTACATCATTCTTGTCATAGACATCTGCCTGCAGTCTGCCCTTGACTGCCACCACACTGCCGGGCTTGCAAACTGCCGCGCATTCTTCCGCAATCCCCTTCCATAAAATCACCTGAAACAGGTCGGATGCCAGTACACCATCTTCATTACGGAAACTGCGGTCAACCTCCAGGATCATCTTCCCTACGGTATTTCCCTGAGCCGTCTTCCTTACATCCGGCAGTTCCTTGACTCTTCCGACAAGAACACATTGATTTAACATAACTTCGCCTCCTGTTGATGTGTACTGATTATGTCAGTTAAGGGATGAGAATACAAATCCGTAAACTTGTTCGTTTTGAAACAAAAAGACAAATTTCTATGATAGAAATTTGTCTTATCTGAAACTAATACACAAATTCAGATACCCAGATACTTCCGGATACGATTTCTTCTTCTGATCACTTTCTGCGCCTTTTTCACATCATTGACCCAACGACAGGTACTGCCGCATGTATTACAGTTTCCGCCGCAGCTGCTGATCCCTGTTTTCTTAAGATACAGGATATCCAGGATGACGATTATGACGAGGATCACCAGAATGACCCAGGATGCCAGATTCATGGTAACCGCCTCCTTTCAAGGATTACTACTCTCCGGGTTTGATCAGTACATCTCTGGGTTTGGAACCCTTGGCTGCGCCGATCACACCTTCCTGTTCCAGGTAATCAATCAATCTTGCGGCACGGTTATATCCGATACCGAAGCGTCTCTGCAACAGAGAGGTAGATGCTTTCTGCTGGGCAATCACATAGTCACGGATTTCAGGATATAACGGATCCACATCCTGCGGACTATTGCCGAAGCCGGAACTTTCACCGTTGGTTTCATTCAGTGTCACAAAGCGGTCATCGTATTGCGGAGTTGCCTGCTGTGAGACATAATTCGCAATACTTTCGACTTCGCTGTCACTGACATATACGCCCTGTACACGCATGGCATTGGATTCACCAATCGGCAGGTACAGCATATCACCATAGCCTAACAAGCGTTCTGCGCCGACATGGTCCAGAATCGTACGTGAATCAATACCACTGGATACCGCAAACGCGATACGGCTCGGGATATTGGCTTTAATGACACCGGTAATGACATCGGTGGAAGGTCTCTGTGTAGCAACGATCAGGTGAATACCGGCTGCTCTTGCCAGCTGTGTGATACGCTGAATTGAGCTTTCTACTTCTTTTCCGGCGACCAGCATAAGATCCGCAAGTTCATCGATAATGACTACGATATACGGCATATGCGCCAGTCTTGGTTCAGCATCCGCCGGTTGTTTATCCACTTTGTCGTTGAATCCCTGGATATTCCGTACACCGGTACGGGAGAACGCATCATAACGCTGTTCCATGATCTCTACGATGATCTTCAGGGCATTGCTGGCCATCAGGGCATCGTTAATGACCGGTCCGATCAGATGAGGAATATTGTGGTATGGTGTAAATTCCACCTTCTTAGGATCAACCAGGAGAAGTTTTACCGCATCCGGTTTTGTCCTCATTAAAATCGAAGTAATAATCGAGTTCATACATACCGATTTACCAGAACCTGTAGCACCGGCAATCAGCATATGCGGCATCTTATCCAGACGGCAGGTCACCGGCTTGCCGAAGAGGTCTTTACCAAGATAGATCGTTAACGGATGATCATCGATCTTTCCTGTGGTTTCATCAATCAGTTCTTTTAATTTTACCGGTGTAGACTTCACATTCGGAATTTCTATACCAACTGCGTTATGTCCCGGAATCGGTGCTTCTATACGTACATCCTTTACGGCCAGCTGCATCTTGATATCATCGGCCAGGCCAAGGATCCGGGACACCTTGATGTTGGATTCCGGTTTGATTTCAAATTTCGTGACTGCAGGACCGATATGTGTATCCATCAGAGTCGCTTCAATATCAAAGTTACGCAGTACCTGGATCAACAGCTCACCCTTCTCCTGGGCAGCGAGAACATTCTCCTGGTTGTTATTTCTGTCTTTCTCCGAAAGATGAACATCTCTGGCATTCGGTATCTTATACTTCTTTGCCCGGATCTTCCGTTCTTCTTCCGGTGTGACTTTCTTCGTTTCCGGTTTTGCCGGTTCCGGTGCAGGTTTTTTGACCTGAGGCGCAGGCATCGGGCCTACAACTTCTTCTTCCGGTTCCTGTACAGGAATGATCTCCTCTTCTGTTCCTGCGTCCACATCGTCGTATTCTTCCTCATCGTATACATTCAGATTCTCAAAAGAAGACTCATACGAAGGTCTGGACGGCGGAATACTGTGGCGGTCCACCAGATCATCCACACTGAGGAACATGGTCTTCTGCACCGGATCTTCTTTCCTCTCTTCCTTCATACCACTGAGGAAATCACTGGTTTCGGGATGATCATCCACGACCAGGGAATCCATGATCCCGTTGCTGGGAATGACTTCCTGTACTTTTGGTGTGATCGTCAGTTCTTCCGTATCATCTACTTTCAGCATTGTTGAAGGTTTTTCCAGCTGGTTCTCTGTCAGTTTCAGAGGGACATCCTGCGGCGCCGCAGGTGATGGAGTCATGGGTTTCGCCTTGGCTACCGCCTGTACAAGCGGAGGTTCTTCCTCTTCTTCGTCATCATCCTCTTCATAATCTTCCGTGGAGAAGTATTCCACAACTGTGTGGAACGCGTCCTTATATACCTTGAGATTCACCAGCAACAAAGCAGAGATCACCAGCAGTACACCGATCACTAACATCGTACCGGTACGGTCCACCAGCATCGTTGTCAATGCCAGCAATAATGCCCCGATCAAACCGCCGCCGACCTTTACCGCTCCTGCACTTTCAAAATAAGAAGAAAGATCTGCTGTGTAATCCAGGTAGATATCCCACCCGCGCATATCTTTCGGTGTATCGCTGAGCGCGCACCAAAGCAGGATCGCAGTAACGATTAAAATGATAGCCAGCGGGTTCTTACTCCTTGTGCTGCCCTCTTTATGCCTGTTGATAATCGTTATCACGATCTGTAAAACGATGATGACCATGACAATGACATACAGCTTACCAAACAAAAATCTCTGCAGGTTACTGAGGAATTTACCGATCATACCCATCTTGGTATAGGCAATGATGGTTATGGCAGACAGGATCACGATGGCGATCCACTGTCTGAGTTCTTCTTCCTGCTGAATTTCCGCCTTGGTCTTTCTGCGTTTCGTTGTCTTTTTCTTCGTCGTTGTCTTCTTCTTACTCTGCGCCACTTCGAATCCTTTCTTGTTTATCAGTCTGCCGTATTGATTTCCACGATTGCGGGCAGGATCATCGGCCGTTTTCCTGTCTCTTTCATGACATACCGGCTGATTCTCTCCCTGGCTTCCGCCCGGCAGTTCAGATTATCGTAACTATTAGATTTTACCGCATCTTCGATGGTTTTTTCCATAATCGTACCGATTTCCTTAATGATATAATCCGCATCTTTCAGATAGATTACACCTCTGCTCTGTACGTCCGGACCACCGATGACTTCCTTCGTCGCATGGTTGACCACCACACCTACAATGATCGCACCATCCGTACTCAATACTTCTCTGTCCTTTAATACCATGCCCTGGGCATCCAGGTTATCATTACCGTCAATCAGCACATCCCCGACATTGATCATGTCATAATTCCGTTCCAGCTGTCCGTCCGTGATCGTTGCGATCTGCCCGTCATCCAGGACGAGGATACTGGTTGCGGGATACCCCATATTCAGCGCTATATTCGCGTTGGAGATCAGCTGACGATACTCACCCTTTACCGGAATATAATACTTCGGATTGATCAGGTAGATCATCATCTTCAGATCTTCAATAGACGCATGCATACTCCAGGCACGCTTGCTGTCCACCGCATGTACCTTGGATGTTTCATAGTACAGGTCATCTTCCATGGCGCTGGCTTCACGTTCCGTACCAGGCACGCCCGGTGACGCGATGATCACGGTATCTGTTTCTCTTAACTGGATCAGATCATCTTCACGGGACGCGATCTTGTGTACTTTCTTGAACAGTGTAGAACCGGTGCCGCCGATGATCACCACGACATTCTCCAAATCATTGTTGAAGTTCTGCGGAGCGATATCCAGTCCTACAGGAATACGGTAATATCCAAGAGAAGCCATATCCTGCATCAGGTTCCTCAGTTCGTCATCATAGATCATGATCTTGCGGTTAAACCGGTAAGCCAGTTCAACGATTTCGATAACACGATACAGATTCTGGCTGTAGGTAGTGATAATAATACGGCCGTCCGCTTCTTCAAAATACGGCTCGATCTGCTTGGTAATACGGTGATTCGGAGCGCTGTGTCCCTCTCTTGTCGAACCGACAGACTCTGTCATCAAGGCCAGAACACCCTTGGAACCGATATCCGTGATATCCAGCATATCAAACTTGAACGCATCTGCCTTGGTATCATAGTCTACGATAAATTCACTGGTATATACGACATAGCCATCTTCGGTCTTGATTGCCACACCGAAACCATCCGCGATAGACTGTGTTGTTCCAAACGTACGTATCTGCGTATTGCCGATCTTGAACGTTGAATTTCTCTTGATCCGGTGGATGTTGTAGTCTTTCAGTTTCTCTTTATGCGCGACTCGTTCAAACATCTTGGCTGTTAACGGTGCCATATATACCGGTACATTGACTTCCTTCAGGAAATGTACCAGAGCTCCCATCACATCATCATGACCATGAGTGATAAACACTCCTTTGATTCGTTCACTGTTTTCTTTCAGATACTGGAAATCCGGGATGATCATTTCTACACCCAGAGAATCACCATCCGGATATTTCATCCCGCACTCAATAACGAAAATATCTTCGTTATTCTCTACGACAAACATATTTTTACCGTCTTCGTCGAGACCGCCCAGCGCAAAAAACCGAACTTTGCTCATAGGATCCCTCCATTCATATGATTATTACTATTATAAGTCAAATTCCAACCTCGAACAATGATACACAACGACAGGAAATCAGTTCTCTTCCATCTCTCCGTTCAGGGAATAACTACGTGCTTCCGTAATTTTCACCTTGACCAGATCTCCCGCATACACCTGATTCGCAGTAAAATTCACCAGCTTGTTGTCAGCGCTGTATCCGGCATAGACATGGTCATTCTTCTTGGATATTCCGTCACATAATACTTCTACGGTCTTACCGACATATTCTTCATTCTTCTGTCTGGCATACATACCGATTCTCTCGTTTAAACGTTCCAGACGTTCTTTCTTGACTTCTGCGGGGATGTTATCCAGCATGGCTGCCGCAGGTGTTCCTTCCCGGGGACTGTAGATGAAGGTAAAGGCTGCATCAAACTTACAGTAATCTGCCAGTTTCAGCGTATCCTCAAACTGTTCTTCGGTCTCCTGCGGGAAACCGACGATAATATCCGTAGTAAAGGTCATCTGCGGGATCTTGGCCTTGATTTCATCATACAGGTCAAAATAACGGGAAGAGGTATATCCCCTGTTCATCTTCTTCAGGATCTCGTCAGAACCGCTCTGTACCGGTAAATGAAGAGAATTCATGATGTTATCATACTTGGCCATGACATCAATCGTAGAAGATGTATAGTCACGGGGATGCGATGTATAAAAACGGATACGGTCGATTCCGGTCAGCGCACACTGTTCCAGTAACTGTGTAAATCCATCCTGCATCTGCAGATCCTTGCCGTACGCATTGACATTCTGTCCCAGCAAAGTGACTTCCTTACCTCCGGAAGCCTTGAATTCCCGGATCTCTTCCAGAATATGTTCCATCTTCCGTGAACGCTCTTTACCGCGTGTATACGGGACGATACAGTAAGTACAGAACTTATCGCATCCGTACATGATATTCACATAGGCTTTATGACGATGTGTACGAGACACCGGCAAACCTTCGGTAATTCTGCCCTCAATGGATTCCACATCCACAATACGCTGTCTTCTATGCATAAAATCTGCCAGCAATTCAGGAAAACGATCCAGATTATGTGTACCGAAGATAATATCCACCTGGGGATACTTCTTCAGCAAAGTATCGACGATTCCTTCTTCCTGCGCCATACATCCGCACAGTACAAAGATCTTCTCAGGATCCTTCTTCTTCAGTGGTTTCAGATTTCCGACTTCTCCCAGGACATGTTCTTCCGCATTCTTCCGGATCGCGCATGTGTTGAAGAGGATCACATCCGCGTCTTTCTCTTCTTCTGCTTCGGTGAAGGACATGGACTTCAGTAAACCGCTCAGTGTCTCCGAGTCACGTACGTTGGCCTGACACCCGTAAGTGCGGATCGCAAAAGTCTTTCCCTTACCGATGACAGACATCTCCGGGGTCATCAGAAATTCACTGACTTCTGCCTGCTGGTTGCGGGTCATTCTCTTCCTTGCGGCATTCTGGTCGGGTAATTTATAATCATTCTTTTTCATACGCTGAGTATTATACCACAGAAAAATCCCCGGCGATTGATGTCCTCTTCAATACCGGGGATTTTATTAACTTTGCTTACTTCTCTGTAATTGCTTCTACAGGGCAGGTTCCGATGCATGCACCACAGCCGATGCAGATTTCTTCATTAGATTCGGACTTGCCTTCTTCATCAAGTTCAAGAGCACCTACAGGGCATACACCTACGCATGCACCACAGCCGATGCAAAGTTCCTTATTAACAGTTACTGGCATTTGTTGTTCCTCCTATGCATAGATTATACCACTTTTTTCTCTTTGAAAAGTAAAGATTATTCTGCGGGTCTTTCCATGATCCGGGTGATGTTCACTGCCCGGTTGGTCTGGTCATCGATTTCAACGACACAGCCGCAGATCACCGCCGGTCCTTCCGCCGGGACAAAGTGGGTTTTTTCACTGTTCAGCGTACGCGCAAGCACTTCCTCCACACTGCGTCCGAGAATACTCTGGAACGTACCGCACATGCCGGCATCAGTGATATAGGCGCAGCCGTCCAGGATCTGTTCATCTGCTGTCTGTACATGGGTATGGGTACCGAATACGGCAGTTACCTGATCCTTGAAGATGTGGAAGAAGATTTCTTTCTCTCCGGTCGCTTCCGCGTGAAGGTCAACGATGATGATCTCTGCCTCGATCTCTTTCAGAAGTCTCTTCATCACTGTGATCGGAGATTCTGCGGCCTGATCCATGAAGATCGTTCCCAAAAGATTGATCACCGCTATGCGCTTTCCCATGCACTCCCGGACGACATAACCCCTGCCGGTCTCCGCAGGATCCATATTCTCGGGGCGGATCAGATCCGGACAGTGGTCAAACTGATCCATGATCTCCCTTTTGGAATACGCATGATTTCCCAACGTGATCACATCCACACCGGCATCCTTCAGACTCTGGTAGATCTTTGTGGTAATTCCCTTCCCGTGGGCGGAATTCTCCGCATTGATGATTGTAAAGTCAACATCATAGGCCTGCTGAAGAAATGGCAGGCGCTGTAAAACAGCGTTCCTGCCACTTTTCCCGACAATATCTCCAAGAAATAATATCTTCATCCTACTGTGCTAATTCCTGAACACGTAATTCACGGATCAGAGTCACTTTGATCTGACCCGGATAAGTCATTTCTCTTTCAATCTTATCCTTGATCTCATGCGCGACCTTGACCATGGTAATATCGTTGATCTTTTCCGGATGTACCATGACACGAATCTCACGGCCGGCCTGGATCGCATAAGCCTTTTCTACACCTTCGAACCCTGTAGCAATCTTTTCCAGCTGTTCCAGACGCTCGATATAATTCTCCATCGACTCATAACGCGCACCAGGACGGGCAGCACTCAATGTATCTGCCGCAGATACCAGTTCCGCGATAATATCCGTTGTCTGGACATCTCCGTGATGAGATTCGATGGAATTGATGACGATCTCGTTCTCTCCGTATTTCTTCGCGATTCTGGCACCCAGTTCCACGTGACTGCCTTCCTGCTCGAAATCTACGGCTTTACCGATGTCATGAAGCAGACCTGCACGTTTCGCAAGACTCTGGTTCAGACCAAGTTCCGCAGCCATAATCCCCGCAAATGTCGCAACTTCCACAGAATGTTCCAGAATATTCTGTCCGTAACTGTAACGATAACGCAGACGTCCAATCAGTTTAACCAGTTCTTTGTTGATTCTGCCGATACCAAGTTTGAAGATTGCTTCATCACCATACTTCTGGATTGATTCATCCAGTTCCCTGGTCACCTTTTCCACAACATCTTCAATTCTTCCCGGCTGGATCCTTCCGTCCTTCATCAGGATTTCCAGAGACTGTTTGGCAATCTCACGGCGGATCGGGTCAAAACAGGAAACCGTGATCACATCCGGTGTATCATCAATGATCAGATCTACGCCGGTAGCCTGCTCAATTGCCTTGATGTTTCTTCCTTCACGGCCGATGATCCTGCCCTTCATATCTTCACTAGGCAAGGTAACTACGGATACCGTACGCTCCAGCACTTCTTCCTGTGAATAACGCTGGATCGCGTTGGCAATGATATTTCTGGCATTCGCGGCAGCTTTTTCCTGCGCGATTTCATCTTGTTCGTGAAGATATGCGGCAATATCCTTTTCGCATTTCTTTTCCACGGCTTCCATCAGTTCAGCGCGTGCTTCTTCACTAGTCATGTTTGCAGCCTTTTCCAGTACCTGGATCTGACTGTCAATACGCTGCTGAAGATCCACTTCCATTCGGCGGATGTTCGCAAGTTTGTCATCTGTAAGCTTTACTTGTTCATCTAATTTCTTTTCTTTGGCAGCGAGATTCTCCTCACGGAAACTAAGCTGATCTTCACGTCTAAGAATCTTGTTTTCCGCCTGCTGAATACGATTTCTCTGATCTTTCAGCTCACGTTCTGCCTGCTGCTTTAATTCCAAAGCTTTCTGCTTTGCATCAAGTTCTGCCTGACGCAGAATATTCTCTGCTTTTGATTTAGATTCCTCAAGAATAGACTTAGCTTCATTTCTGCTTTGATCTAAGCCTGAACGACTTGCCATCACCATGACGGCGATACCAATAACAATACCTAGAACACCGGCCAAAACAGCAAAGATATAATTCATCTATACCCCTCCATTTCTCCGTTGTCAGAGCAATGCTCTTTTACTATTATAACCGAAGAATATCAATATTCAAAACAAAAGAACGGGAAATGAAAACCATCGGTTTTATAATAAAACCGATGATTTAACTTATACGTATTTTGTCTATGCCTCTGCCTTTTCTGCTGTCTGCTCCTTATTCGCAAACAGTTTTGCCTTCAGCTGATCAGTGACTTCCGCGTCGATCTCCGGGTGATTCTTCAGGAATTCACGCACAGTCGCAAAGCCCTGGCCGATCTTCTCGCCCTGGTAGGAGAACCAGGCACCGGACTTTTCAATGATACCGTTCTCTACCGCAAGGTTGATTACTTCATCAACGTGGGAGATACCTTCACCGTAGATGATATCCAGAGTCGCTGTCTTGAACGGAGGCGCTACCTTGTTCTTGACGACCTTGACCTTGACCGAGTTACCAATGACCTCACTGCCGTTCTTCAAGCTTTCCCTGCGGCGTACATCCAGACGTACAGAAGCGTAGAATTTCAGCGCTCTGCCGCCCGGAGTTGTCTCCGGATTGCCGAACATGATGCCCACCTTCTCACGTAACTGGTTGATGAAGATCGCCGTACAGTTGGAACGATTCATCACGCCCGCAAGCTTACGCATGGCCTTGGACATCAGTCTTGCCTGCAGACCTATGGAAGAATCACTCATTTCCCCATCCAGTTCTGCCTGCGGAACCAGGGCTGCTACAGAGTCAATGACCACCAGGTCGATTGCCCCGGACTTGATCAGCACTTCCGTGATCTCCAGAGCCTGTTCACCGGAATCCGGCTGGGAAAGAATCAGTTCATCGATATCCACGCCGAGATTTCTGGCATATACCGGGTCGATTGCGTTTTCCGCGTCGATGAACGCACAACGTCCGCCGGTTTTCTGACATTCCGCAATGGCATGTAACGCCAGAGTCGTCTTACCGGAAGATTCCGGACCGTAGATCTCTACGATACGTCCTTTGGGATAACCGCCGATACCAAGCGCATAATCAAGAGCCAGGGATCCTGACGGAATCGCATCCACGGATACTTCCGCCCGGTCACCAAGTCTCATGATACTGCCTTTACCGTATTCTTTTTCAATTGCCTTTAACGCATCTGCCAACAATTTATCCTTGTTGTTGTCTGTATCTTTTGTTTTCTCACTCGCCATAAACTTCTCCTTCTGCTTATCATATAACCCGGATTTTCAGAATTCCTACTTACTCTCCAGAATATCTTCCTTCAATTGATTGAAATAGGACAATCCGCTGGCAAAACTGATCAATGCCGCAAACCACAGCACAATATCGGATACCGGCAGACGCCATAACTCAAACGGAAGATTATTCAGCAGGATCAGGGCTATGGAGACCATCTGTAATACTGTCTTCAGTTTTCCCATCATCTGTGCCGATACAACTTTACCGTTGTTGGCCGCGACCATACGCATTCCGTCTACCGCGATATCCCGGCAGATCATGATGATCACCGGCACTACCGGAATGATCCCGCGGCTGACAAACAGGACAAACATCGTCGTTGTCAGCATCTTATCCGCAATCGGATCCGCAAACTTGCCGAACGTTGTCTGCAGGTGATACTTACGGGCGATCTGACCGTCCAGAAGATCGGTGATTGCCGCGATAAAGTAGATTCCCAGACATATCAGATTAATGGAAGAAATCGAATATTGTCCGACCATGAATGCTCTTGGTTCAATTCCCACCTGGGCATACGGAAAGATATAGACCAATATGATTACAGGAACCAGTACGATTCTGAGTAAAGTCAATCTATTTGGTAAATTCATAAACCCACCTCAATATCTCTAGTAAGTATAGCATAAAATAAGGGATATTCATGAATATCCCTTAACAAATACACTCGGTAAGCCATGTTCTGTTCTCTTTGCAGAGAGGCAGCCATTTATCTGTGCTTTCACACCCCCTGCCTGGTTTCATTTCACCGGCAGAGATTCTCCTACCAAATTTGGATTTCTCGCTTGCGGGGTTTATCGCGTTCCACCGGTATGGTTTCCCATCCGCTTCGTCACTGTGACACTTTCAGGAACATCCCCATGGGTATAACCTTTAGGTTCCGCTCCGCCGTCAGCTTTCACTGCCTGACCTTATGACTTCGATCAGCACAATCACTACCGTCATCGCAGACGGTGCGAGCATGGACTTTCCTCTGATGGATAACCACCAGCGGCTGCCTGAGTGTTATTGTCTGTTTTTCCGCTGCTCAAAGACTTCTTCTTCAAGACGGGAGAGACGCTTCAGAATATCGATATTGCTGGCACCCTGTTGGGCCGGTGTAGGATTGGCTTCCAATGCTCTGGTACGGCCTTCCACTTCAATCAGTTTCGCCCGCAGAGACGCATTTGTACGCTCCAGTTCAGCAATCTTCTGGTTCAGATTACTTGTAATCTCCTGATAGGTCTGATAATCCTGAATGACCAGATCGAGAAAAGCATCTACTTCCGTAGCGTTATAACCTTTGAAATCAATGTTAAATTCCTTATCCAGTATAGTCTGGATATCCAGATTTACCTTACCTGCCATATCTTCCACGCTCCTGAAAGATATTATTGCAGTTTGACCGATGAAAATCAACAAAACTTCCTTATTTCAATTTGAAAATGTATAATACTGAATAATGGTAAATTATCCAAACGGAAAAAAGTACACCAGCACGAAGATCCTGACTGAAGCCGGCGGACGAGGCATGGAACTGGAGAAGGAAATCAACCTTACCAATACGTTTTACCTGTCCAATGACATCGCCGTGATCCACAAGAAACCTACCCCGGTGACGATTGTCAACGTTGACTATCCCAAACGCAGTGCAGCCAAGATCACCGAAGCTTATTTCAAGCTTCCCAGCACGACTGACTATAACGGGATCTACCGGGGGAAATATATCGATTTTGAGGCGAAGGAATGCCAGTCCAAGACTTCTTTTCCCTTGAAGTCCATCCATGAACACCAGCTCCGTCATCTGGAACAGGTCATGCGTCACGGCGCTGCAGCCTTCCTGATCATCCGTTTCTGTTATTACGAAGAAACATACCTGGTCGATGCCGGAAAGATCCTCTCCTTCACCAGAGAAGAAGAGCGTAAATCCATCCCCTACGGATGGTTTAAAACCAATGGAATCTTAATCCCCGGAAGCTATGTAAAACCTGTGGATTATCTTAAAATAGTAGATAAGTTATACTTCAGTGAGTAAACGGAATGACGAAGAAAGTACAGAAAAGAACACCGGCGCCGAAGAAACCGGTGCGCAGAAAAGTGAAGAAACCAAAAAGGAAAGTCAACCACCTGCATCTGTGGACGGTGATCCTGGCTTTTGTGCTGGTTCTGGAATTGATTGCGGGTGTTGCCGGCGTAGTAGTACTGCGGGGCATGCTGAAAGATGAGCCGGTACTGAATACACAGGACTTCCTTTCTCCGGAATCCACACATATCTTCGATGCCAACGGCACCCAGATTGCGGATGTCGGCACACAGTTAAGAGAAAACGTCAGTTACAACGAGATGTCTGAAGCTCTGATCGATGCCTTCATCGCGATTGAAGATTCCCGGTTCTTTGACCATAACGGCTTTGATTCCCCGCGTTTCATCAAGTCTGCGCTGGTCAATGCTAAGAATATGCTCACACACAACAGTTCCCGACAGGGCGGCTCCACCTTTACCATGCAGCTGGTAAAACTCACCTACTTCCAGAATGAAGAAACCGGTGTCAGCCGGCAGAAGAACCTGGAGTATAAGTTCCAGCAGATCGACCTGGCCAGAGATCTGGAGAAAGAGATCGACAAACGTTCGATCTTCGAATTATACCTGAACAAGATGAATTTCGGCGGTACCGGGAATATCCGCGGTATCGAGAAAGCTTCGGAATACTACTACGGCAAACATGCCAGTGAACTGAATCTGGCGGAAAGCGCCATGCTTGCGGGTGTCATCAACTCCCCTTACTGGTATGATCCCCATAACTATCTGGACTATGCTACAGCACGGAGAAATACCGTCCTGCAGATGATGCTCAGACACGGATATATCAACAGAAATGAATATAAGCTGGCTCTGACGGTCAACGTTGAGGATACGCTTGTTGATCCTCTGAGCAACCTTGCCGGCGGTACTGCCTACGCCTATCAGTCCTATATTGACACGGTAATTACGGAAGTACAGAACCTGACCGGTCAGGATCCTTACAGTGTAGCCATGGATATCTACACGTATATGGATCCGAGGATCCAGGAAGTCGTAGACACGATCCAGAAAGACCAGAATCCGGATGTTGTGTTCCCGGATGAGCTCATGGAATGCGGTATCGTATCCATGGATAATCACACAGGAGAGATCGTTGCCATCGGCGGCGGCAGAAACTACGGACGCGGCGGTGCCATGCTGCTGAATCACGCGACCCAGCAGTACAAGCAGCCGGGTTCCAGTGTCAAGCCGATCGTTGACTACGCACTTGCGTTTGAGTATCTCGGCTGGGCAACCAGTCATGTAGTGACTGACAAACCGATCTTCTATGAAGGAACGGATAAAATCGTACATAACGCCGGGGGGAATTATTCCGGTCAGGTCACCCTGCAGTATGCTCTGAGTATGTCACTGAATACACCGGCGATCCAGACCCTGCAGGAAGTCATAAACAAGGCCGGATGGCAGACGGTTGTAGATTACATACGCAGTCTCGGCTTCAGCCGTGTAACCCCGGAAAACTTTGACATCGGGTTTGCAATCGGTGGTTCCAACTTTGAAGTATCTGTACGGGAACTTGCGGCAGCCCACTCCATTATCATGAACGGCGGCAATTACATCACTCCGCATACCGTTAGCCGGATCGTCTTCCGCAACGGTGAAGCCGATACGGTCGTGCCTTCTTACGAAGCCGTCAACGTATTATCAGAACAGGCTGCCTACCTCACCGCAACCCTGATGTACAACGTCGTCAGCGACTATGTTTATACGCAGCCTCTGCGCCGGAATTATGCCGTATACGCCAAGACCGGAACGACTGACTGGGGTGAAGATGGTCTGCAGTATAATATTCCCCGTACAGCTTCCAAGGATAAGTGGATGGTCTGTGAAACCAGCAAGTATACTACTGCTGTTTGGGTAGGATACGAAAAAGGTATCAAGGATGCCAATACTTACTTTGATCAGTATAAGTCTGACCTGAATCTTCCGGGAAAGATCTGTAATGTCCTGCTTAGTGCACTATGTGATGATCTGCAGCCGGAAGCTGTGCCGATGCCCTCCGGTATCTCCTATATCACTCACCTTGTCGCAACCTTCCCCTACACTGCCGCACCGCCGGAAGCCAATGGGCAGTACCAGGTGACCGGTATGATCAAGACAGACAAATACAGTCTGGCGGATTATGACAAGGCCAAGGTAGAGAGCCTGTATGAGTTCAATGCGGACTACGAACCGGGAACTCTGCACCTCTACTGGACCCCATATCCGGATGAAGAGAAACTGCAAGTTGCGGATGACAAGATGGATATCAGCCTGTACTCCGGAGAAACCCTGGTCTTACAGGCAACCGGAAGACGTATGTTTGACTACAGTTGGTTATACGGACCGATTCGCTATAAAGCACGGATCATGCAGGAAGGTGTAGTCGTAGACAACGTGGTTTCCGATTCGGAATACATGGATCTGGATATCATCCTGGCCCAGGATACTGCTACGGAAGTATGTGGTTACTACGGCTATGAGAACAATGATTCCCAGTCCAAGGAAGTTTGTGTTGCCTTCCGTACACAGAAACCGCCGGAACCGGATCCTACACCGGAACCGACCGTTGAACCGACACCGGAGCCTACGCCGGAAGAAACAGAACCACCGGTTGACGAAGAAAATAATGAAGCTGAAACAGGTTAATGTTTCAGCTTTTTCTTTCTATATGATTTTTATACGGATTGTTTCTTCTGGTGTTCTTTCTTTTCCTTACAGATTCCCTGGAACGGGCATCTCTCACATTCCGGATTGCGGGCATGGCAGAGATAGCGTCCGAAGAAGATCAGCTGATGATGTGTCTTGATCCAGCGTTCCTTTGGAATTTTGCGCTTCAGCTTGGTTTCCACCGTAAGCAGGGTGTCATCCATCTTGGCAAGTCCCAGACGCTTGGATACCCGGTTGACATGTGTATCCACAGCCAGCGCAGGTACGCCGTAACACTCGCTCATGATCACATTGGCGCACTTTCTTCCGACTCCGGGAAGTTTTACCAGATCTTCCATGTTGTCCGGAACTACTCCCCCGTACATCTCCACAAGTCCTCTGGCCATTCCCTGGATCGCCCTGGCTTTATTGTGGTACAACCCAAGAGATGCGATACATTGTTCGATCTCCTGCAGGTTCCCCTGCGCAAGACTTTCCGCGTCCGGGTATTTTTCAAATAATGCCGGGGTTACCCTGTTCACGCTGGCATCGGTGGTCTGTGCTGACAGGACGACAGCCACAGCCATTTCATAGTGATTACGGTGATTCAGTTCACAGCGGGCATCCGGGAATAACTGATCCAGATGTTCCAGTATCTCTGCCGGTTTCATCGGGTATTCCCCTTCAGGATTGCTTCAACATAGGAGAGATTCAATTTCTGGTAGGTACTGGCTTCCCGTAATGCGTCAATAATCTGCTTGCGGTCATATTCACGGTTCCAGTCACTGATCTTCTGCATCTCTTTCTGGGACAGCGTACGGCCGAATTCCTGCTCAAATAACTCAAACAGGGAAACATCCATCACCGAACGATCACGCGCCGTATTCGCCTCAAAAAGCCCATCCAGAACGAAACGTATACGCTTGCTGGAAGCTTTGATATCCAGGTATTTCCGGGCGCAGAGAACAGAGATGATCCGGTCCAGTTCATCCATCTCCAGATGACACTTCTTACTCAGGATCTCCATACTGATCTCCATGTGATGCTCATTATAAAAATCAATTAACAAAACCAGGATCAGTTCCTGACTGTTCAGTCCCAGTTCCTCTACATTATCCAGGATCCAGTCCCGGTGATTTACATAATTCTGCTCATACCACTTCATACGCTGTTTTTTAATTATAACGTAAATTCAGTGGTACACAAGAAAGAAAAACGATTCCGGAGAATCGTTAATCTGTATAGTTGTCAAAATAGCCCTGAACGTAGACAAACGGTGTACCTTTGTCTCCGCTGCCGGAAGTCAGATCCGCCAGTGAACCAAGCAGGTCAGTTAATCTTCTCGGTGTGGTTCCTTCAGAAACCATATGGCCTTTTAACTGCGCATCTTTCTTGGCAATAGATGCACGGATCGCATCTTCCAGTTCAATACCACGGAGATCCTTGAAGGCATCATCTGCCAGGTATTTCAGCTTCAGTTCATTCGGCTGACCGATCAGACCGTCGGTATAACCCGGAGATACCACCGGATCTGCCAGTTCCCAGATCTTTCCTACCGGATCCTTGAAGGCACCGTCACCGTAGACCATGACTTCAATATTCTTACCGGTCTTTTCTCTGAGATCTGCGGCAACTCCGTCCACAAACGGCTGACAGTTGACCGGGAACAGTTTCACCATGTTTTCCGTAGCCTTGTTGGACCCGAGCAGTCCGTACTTATCGTTATATCCGCTTCCGTTCACCGGTGCGTTCAGGACTTCATCCATGCCCAGAACGATTTCGGCGCCGGCCTGTTTCAGCAGACGTTTTGTTCTCTGTCTGGTGTGAATATCACAGGTGAGAACATTCTTTGTGTATTCTACGATTGTCGAAGGACGGTTGGACAACAGAATCACTGCTTCCGCACCCTCTTCTTCGATGATCTGGCGATAATAGCCGAGATAATCCATATCCGTAAACGGATGACGAGACTTGCCGAACATTTCTTCAAACTGTTCCTGTGTCATGACATCACGATAAGGATCGATATCCTTCGCATCCAGAGCATCAATGTTTACCAGGTGATTTCCTACTTCATCACTCGGATAGCTGAGCTGCAGAACGATCTTCTTCGCACCGCGGGCAATCCCTCTCAGACAAATCGCAAAACGATTACGGGATAAAATCGGGAACAGGACACCGACGGTCTCCCCGCCGAATTTCGCCTTGACATCCTCTGCGATATCATTGATAGACGCATAGTTTCCCTGACTTCTGGCGAGTATAGATTCTGTAATGCAAAGGACATCTCTGTCTCTTGCGACGAGTTCACCGTTGGCAATCGCCTGCATGACCGTGTCCACAACGATCTTACGCAGATCATCACCTTCTCGGATAATCGGTGCACGCAGTCCGCGTGATACCGTACCACTGATTCTTCCCATAAACATACTTCTCCTTAACAAAAATATTCTACTCTTAATACTCAAAAAATAAACAGGAAATTGCAAAGATCTCGTCTCAATGATAATATTTTGAGTATGTTTAAAAGACTGTTGATGAGTTTCATGACAGTAGTTTTGGTTTACACTCTGTTACTGGTAGGATTCCGTTTATTTGAACCAGAGAAGATTTCTTCTTCCTCCTTCGATGATCACGCCAGCCTGGAACTACTAAACTATGAAACATTAAAAGATTACACGATGAACAGCGGCCCTTCGGTGATCCACTACTATTTTTTCTGCAGTCCGGAGAATAACGACTGTGTGTATGTGCACGATACGATCCTGACATCTGTTGCCGGCAAGACCAATCTTGATTTGTATCACCTGATCGAATACGTGGATATCAGTTCTCTGGAACAGAAACTTGAGACAAACCGTCTCAAGAGCGAATGGACGATCAACACTTATCCTGCCCTGCTGGCCTGCCGTGTAGAAAACGGCAAGATCATCGTATCCAACAAGATCGAGTGGGATTCCAGCCATCCGATCAGTGACGATGATATTATCCAGTGGCTGACAAAGAACGGACTGATCCACTAAGTGAGTCAATGAAAACAGCAGGTTTATATCCTACTGTTTTTTGAACTGTATTCTATCCCTCGTACCGGTGAAGCGGCTTGTCTCCCCAGAGATTCTCCAGACGATAGGTTTGTCTGGCATCCTCAGTAAAGATATGCACGATCACATCGAACAGATCTACCAGGATCCAGGAACTGCCTTCACTTCCTTCTCTGGTACGTACTTCATAGCCGCGTTTCTCTGCCTCGTTGATCAGGTCTTCCGCCAGAGAATTCGCATGCCTGAGATTACGTGCCGTAGCGATCACAAAGTAATCCGTAAACGGTGTCACTCCCCGCATATCGATATCGATGATATTCTCCGCCAGTTTTTCAGATAACAGATGTTCGGTAAATTCCAGTAATTCAGACATTTTTCTCTTTCTCCATAGCTTCGATGGCTTCTTTCAGAACCAGATCTCTTCCGGCGGTAAGATCCTTCATACTTAAGGCAACTTCTTTGTCCGAGTTCCACCCGCGGGTAGGTTCGGTCTTATCCGCAATATACAAGATCTTCGCTAGTTTACTATTACTATTCCCCAATGTATGCGCATAGACAGCGTTCAGGATCTCCGGATCGCTGATTCCCAGTTCTTCTTTGAGCCAGGTAACTGCTGTAAAACTATGCCATACATTTGGATGATACTTTAAGTTTACAGGATAATCCCGTTTCATGACAGCTTCATTCCATTCATAGGAACTGTTTTTTGTGACATCATGCATCAGACCGGCCTGGTATGCCTTGCGGGTATCCACACCATGTGCCTGGGCCAGACGTACGCACAACTTCGCTACTTCCATGGAATGTGAAGCACGGGAAGTTTTTAACCTGGCACTGATAATTTCTTCAAAGTACAGTCCATGTTCCAGAAGATATCTCCTGGTGCCGGAAGCACACAGGCTGAAATGTCCCTCTCTGACCTTTTCCTCATCCCTGGTATCGATCGTATATCCCAGTAATCCGCTGATCTTCTCTCCCGTACAAAGTCTGCGCCAGGGACGTACTGCCTTCCTTAACAGTGCCATACGCACCTTATACGGCAGGATACCCTCCTTCTCTGCGCAGAGGATAATCCGGTCCAGAGAATTCTCTTTGCAGATCTTTCGGATCTGCCGGATCTCACTCTCTGTTACCGGGTCAAAAGATGCGGTTACGGCGCCGATTCTCATGGCAGGATGATCCTGGGTTCACGGGAGCGGCGGTACAGCACAAAGGTATTGCCGATGGTCTGCACGATCTCACTGTGGGTCAGTCTGGCAAGATCAAAAATGATTTCTTCGTGGTCTTCAGAGACCGTCTTCAGCATCTTTATCTTGACCAGTTCTCTGGCTTCCAGGGCATCATCCACGGTATGGATAAGATTATCACTTAATCCGTCCTTTCCAATCTGAAATAATGCTCTCTGTGTCTGTGCGATACTGCGCAGATATCGTTTCTGTTTTCCGCTTAACATCAGATCATCGCCTTTCTGTACGTCACATTGACATTCACGGGAGCTTTAACTTCCAGTACCTGTACATTCCCGGAAACACAAATCCACCCAAGTCCGTCAATCACTATGTCTGTTTTTTCTTCTGTTTTCTTTACTTTTGAGGTGGTAAAGCGGTCTTCCTGCGGTACCGGGACAAACAATTCCCCGTAATGCGCCTGCCAGAGTTTATCCGCGTTTTCCGCCTTGGCACGATGGATCGCCACCTGGTCTGCCAGATAGAATACCGCCGTGGCCTTTCTGACCTTGTGCAGAATGATCTGGACCATTCCGCCGATGGTATAACACTGATCCTCGTGCAGCTGATATACTCTCGGTTTTACCGCATGAACCGGCAAGATCTCACTTAACTGGTCCTCTTTTACCGCCTTTAACATACTCTGACGGATCTCTATGCCCGGTGTATCGATATACAACTGGTCCTCCGTCTGTATTTCGTTGAAATCCAAGGTCGTTCCGGGATAACGTGAACTGGTCAGGATCTCCTGTCCGATGATCCGGTTGATCAGAGTACTCTTGCCGGAATTGGCCTTGCCCATGAAGATTACCGGCTGATCCTTGGCCATCTTACGAATCACCTGCTTTAACTCCAGGATTCCTTCCTCATCTTCCCGTGATGTCACGAATACACCTTTTACCTGTGTATTCAGATCATTCAATCTTCGGAAAATAAACTGGGAGAGATGATTGTTGCTCAGGGTATCCGGCAGAAGATCTCTCTTTGTACATACCAGGAGAATATCTCTTCCCGGCAGTTTCCGGTTCATACCAGGGATCATCCCTGCCTCAAAGTCAAACAGGTCTGCGACCCAGACGATCAGTCCCTGACGCTTCTCTATCCCTTCCAGAACAACATCACTGTCAATTCCTTCTGCCATGGAGAACATCAGATCATCATAATGAATCAGGCGAAAACAACGCTGACAGTATTCACTGCCTGCTTTCGGTGTATATCCGGGCAATTCCGGATGATCACTCTGTAAATGTGCTCCACATCCCTTACAGATACTCATTCATTCTCTCCGTCAAATAAACTGATCTTCTCCACATCCTCGTGGATCTCATCTTGTATTTCCGCAGGCTTATCGATGATCCTGCACTCTTCAATCCCTTTTTCCATGTACCATCCGCTCTTCAGTTCCAGAGGATTACTGAAGGTTGTATCCGTAGACTTCAGCGGCACTTCCGCCACTCTCAGTTTCTTATCTTCCTGATCGGTGAACTTTAGTTCTCCGAATCCGCGGATTGGCTCCGCATACTGGATATACTGCGGATTGGTCTTGACTTTCTTCGCAATCAGACTGCCCTTGACCGGACGGTTGCCTTCCTGGATCTCTTCGGTTTTTACCCGTTTCATGGCGCCGTTCTGTGTCACAAACAACACCGAAGATGTCTCCGCCAAAATTGCGCAGGCACTTGCCAGACTGTCTCCTTTGCCTAAATTCAAGGCCTTGACACCTTTGGAGTTCTTCCCTGTCGTCGGTACCTGGCTGAGGTCATAGCGGCTTGCCAGACCTTCTCTGGATACCACCACGATCTGCTGGTCCGGATAGGCCAGGAATGCCTTGACCATGTTACTTTGGCCGACACTCATTGCCGGCATGACACGGGAATTCCGCTGTACCACCCATTCCGATACCGGTGTCTTCTTGATCTGTCCGTTTTCACTGATTGTGATGATCCAGGCATACGTATCAAAGTTCTTGACCAGTACCACGTTACGGATCTTGTCTTCTCCGTCGATACGCACGAATTTATTCAGATGTCCGCCGGTATCTCTCCACTTCGCTTCATCGATCTGCCATACCGGGAGATACGCATAATTCCCCCTGCTGGTAAACAACAACAGTGTATCCAGAGTATCACACTCAATACTTCCGATGATCTCATCCCCTTCTTTACGGCCGGTGGGTATGCCCTCACTGGCACCGAAGGAACGCATGGATACACGTTTGACATAACCATCACGGCTGACTGTCACCATGACTCTTTCGTTGGCAATCATACTGGTCTTGTCGATGACGATGTCGGAAACTTCATCTTCCAGTGTCGTTCTTCTGGAATCTCCGTATTCTTCCTTGATCTTCTTTAACTCCTTGATGATCACCGAGCGAAGTACTTTGGGATTCTCCAGAATCAGTTTGGTTTCTTCGATCTTGTTTACAAGTTCCGCAAATACTTCTCTTAACTCATAGATATCCGTGTTGGATAACCGGTAAAGACGCAGATTGACGATTGCTTCTGCCTGCGGTTCCGTAAACCCGAATTCCGCAATCAGGTTCTTCTTGGCATCTGCCTTATCCTGAGATCTGCGGATACAGGCAATGACTTCATCCAGGATGGATACTGCCTTCATCAGGCCTTCCAGGACATGACAACGCGCTTCCATACGATCCAGCTCATACTGTGAACGCCGGATCACCACTTCCTTACGGAAATCAATAAACGCGTCCAGAAGTCCCAGCAGTCCCACCTGTACCGGTCTCTGGTCAATGATTGCCACATTGTTATAGTTATAGTAGATCTGTAAATGTGTATTCTTGAAGAAATAGTTCAGGATCATCTGAGGATCCGCATCCTTACGGATATCAATGACAATACGCAAACCGTTACGGTCACTTTCATCACGGACATCCAGAATACCGTCAATCTCCTTATCCAGACGGATCTCATCCATTTCCTTGATCAGATCACTCTTGATGACTTCATACGGGATCTCATGAACAATGATCTGGTTACAGCTCTTCGTTTCTGTGATCTCTGTTCTGGCGCGGACAACGATACGTCCGTGTCCGGTCGTAAACGCCTCCTTTATGCCGGCAGCTCCCTGAACGATCCCACCGGTCGGAAAATCCGGTCCCGGCAGATATTCCATGACTTCTTCCAGAGAGCACACCGAGTCATTCAGACGGCAGATCGTTGCGTCAATCACTTCATTGATATTGTGCGGAGGCATGTTGGTCGCATATCCTGCTGCAATACCGGTCGCCCCGTTGACCAGCATCACAGGAAAAGGCACCGGCAGTACTGTCGGCTCATTTTCAGTATCGTCAAAGTTCGGAGCCATCTCCACGGTATTCTTGTCCAGGTCATCTTCCATGACTTCGTTGACCTTGGCCAGACGTACTTCCGTATAACGCATGGCAGCTGCCGGGTCATCGTCAATGGAACCGTTATTCCCCTGCATATCGATCAGGGGCAGACGTACTTTCCAGTCCTGGGACATACGCACCATGGCATCATAAACCGAAGTATCTCCGTGGGGATGATAATTACCGATGACCAGACCTACGGTCTTGGCCGATTTCCGGTAGGGATGGTCCCAGGTATTACCGTCATGGTACATCGCGTACAGGATTCTTCTTTGTACCGGTTTCAGCCCATCTCTGGCATCCGGAAGTGCTCTTTCCTGAATGATATACTTGGCATATCTGCCGAAGCGGTCACCCATGATATCTTCCAGCAAGGCAGGAATAACGACTGTATTATCCGTAATCTCTTTCTTCTTCGCCATGATTATTCCACCTTAAAAGAATCTTCCAAAGTAAACTGGATATTATCTTCGATCCATCTCCGCCTCAGTTCTGCCTTATCTCCCATCAGCGTGGATACTCTTCTCTCCGCAAGTACACCATCATCGATTCCCACCTGGATCAAGGTACGGCTTTCCGGGTTCATTGTAGTCTCCCACAACTGGGTGGCATTCATCTCACCTAAGCCTTTATAACGCTGTACTTCCACCTTGCCTAGTTTTCTGCGTACTTCGTCCAGTTCATCATCTGTATAACAATACCGGGATTGTTTTCCCTTGGTTACCTTGTACAGCGGAGGTAAGGCGATATAAACCATCCCCTGTTCCACCAGAGGTCTCATATACCGGTAGAAGAAGGTTAACAGCAGGATCTGGATATGCGAACCGTCATCATCCGCATCGGTCATGATGATGACTTTCCCGTAGTTGGATTCCTCATAGTTAAAGTTACCGCCTACTCCTGCCCCAAGCGCATGGATCAGGGTATTCAGCTCCATATTCTTCTCAATATCACTCATCGTGCATTTTTCGGTATTCAGGACTTTACCACGAAGCGGTAAGATAGCCTGATAACGGCTGTCTCTTCCCTGTTTGGCACTTCCTCCGGCAGAATCACCCTCAACCAGGAATAACTCTTTATGTTTGGCGTCCTTGGACTGTGCAGGCGCTAATTTACCGGACAGGACTTTCTCATTCTTGCCGATCTTCTTGCCCTTACGCACTTCTTCTCTTGCCTTGCGGGCCGCATCCCTGGCCATGGCAGCTTTCTGCATCTTCCGGAACAGCTGGTCACTCTGATCGCGGTTCTCCTCCAGCCAGTACATCAGTTTGTCGGATACGACAGCGTCTACTGCCGGTTTTGCCTGGGGTGTACCCAGTTTCCCCTTGACCTGTCCTTCAAACTGTAACATCTCTTCCGGTACGGAAATCGAAATGATGGAAGTCAGTCCCTCACGCACATCACTGCCTTCCAGGTTCTTGTCCTTATCCTTCAAAAGTCCGTATTTCCGCGCGTAATCGTTGACTGCCTTGGTAAACGCAGACTTATATCCCACCTCATGCGTACCGCCGTCACTGGTACGGACAAGATTGACAAAACTATAGGTACTCTCCTGATAATCATCCGTGTACTGGAAAGCACATTCCACCTTGATTCCCAGGGCTTCCCCGCTGAATTTCACCGGTTTTGTGATCGTTGTACGATCTTCGTGAAGATAATCCAGGAAAGCCAGCAGTCCGTCTTCATAACAGAAAGTTTCACTGACTGTTTTCTTTCCGCGTTTATCCGTGACGGTAATGGCTATACCGCTGAGCAGGAACGCTTCTTCCCTGGCTCTTTCACATACCGTTTCGTACTTGAATTCCGTTGTGGAAAATATACGCGGATCCGGTTTGAACGTGATCTTCGAGCCGGTCCGGTTTGTCTTGCCGAGTTCTTCGAGCTTGCCGATCTTCTGATCTCCGTGATCAAAACGCATGCGTACAAGCTTGCCGTCATGCGCCACTTCCGCCACCAGCCATTCACTCAGGGCGTTGACAACCGAAGCGCCTACACCGTGCAGACCGCCGGCTGTCTTATATCCGCCTTCACTGGTAAACTTACCTCCGGCATGGAGAACCGTAAAGATTACCTGCAGGGTATTCACACCACTTTCGTGTGTACCTATAGGCATACCTCTACCTTCATCCTGTACCGTACAGGAGCCATCTGCCTCCAGAGTAATATCGATTTTCTTGCCAAACCCGTTCAGGGCTTCATCGACGGCATTATCCACGATCTCCCAGATCAGGTGATGCAGACCTCTAGCATCTGTAGAACCGATATACATGCCCGGACGTTTCTTGACCGCTTCCAGTCCTTTCAGGATCTGTATACTGTCATCGTTATATTGAGTAGTGTTACGCGCCATTCTTTTCTCCGTTTCAACTAAGTTATTATAACAGAAAACCTTGCTTATCTGTAGACCAGCAAAAGATATATCAAAACAGCAGTTAATCCGCCGATACCCTCGGTCAAAGGATAGATAACAGGTATGCGGTAACCGCAGAAATAACACTGTCCATGGCACAGAAAATAGCCCAGAACCGGAATCAGTTCCATGATTGTCAAGACTCTTCCGCAGCCTTCGCAATGACTGCGTGGAATATCCGTACGGGTATTTCTCTCCCGGAGGCACAGGATGCAGGAATAGCAGGAGCTTCCAAGAAAAAAGACCAGGATCATACGCAGAAAATCTGTTGTTCTCATACTATTCTTATTACAGAAAAAGACAAAACTCCCTGAATTGAAGTATAATAATTTCATTAATGAGGGTATGACTATGCGTATATTACTGGCGGTTATTATCAGCTATCTGTTTGGATCGGTGCCCTGGGCATTGGTCATCGGCAAGGTATTCTACAAAACAGATGTCCGTAAGGCAGGCTCAGGAAATCTCGGTGCCAGCAACGCCGGACGTGTACTGGGAAAGAAAGCCGGAATCAGCGTAACGATTCTGGACGCATTGAAGGCATTTCTGTCCATGTTGATTGCGTCGGTCATTGCGCCGGAAGCGATCCTCTATGCCGGACTGGCCTGTTGTATCGGACATTGTTTCCCCATCTTTGCCGGATTCAAGGGAGGCAAAGCCGTAGCTACTTCCTACGGGTATCTGCTGGGTATCACGGTATTACTGACCAAGCATTACTTCGGGGAGTTATTACTGCCTGTACTCTGCTTCTTTGTTGTCCTGTATCTGGGAAAGATGGTATCCCTGGCCAGTATCTTATCCCTGTTATGCGCGGTGATCATGACCTTCTTCTTTCATGAACCGATGCCGATCCGGATCTGCTTATTCCTTCTCTGGTTATTTGTGACTTATCGTCACCGCAGTAATCTGGAGCGTATCCGCAACGGTACAGAGAACAAGATCAAGTGGATGGGTTAGTTCCTGTCCAGGTGAATTGGATAATAAAACCGCAGTTCCTGATGAACTGCGGTCTTTTCTTTACCGGATCTTTGCCAGGAAGGCTTTGTATGCGCGGTAGCCTTCATATACATCGGCCTTGGATACAACTTCGCTCGGTGCGTGCATGTTCTGTACAGGGATACCGGCATCGATGACATCCATGTTCAGGTTGGCCAGGATATAGGCAATCGTTCCGCCTCCGCCGACATCGACAGCACCTAATTCACAGGTCTGGAATGTAATCTTGGCATCGTCCATGACTTTGCGGATCTTTGCGATATATTCCGGGTTGGCATCGTTGGAGCCGCCCTTTCCGCGGGAACCGGTAAACTTCATGAAGACGATACCGCCGCCGAAGTAAGCACTGTTCTTCGGGTCATTGACTTCCGGATAGTTCGGATCCAGAGCGTTGGATACATCACTGGATAACATCTTGGAGTTGGTGAAGGTTTCATTGATCTCCACAAGAGAGGTCTTTCCCTGCATAGCGAGGAGTTTTGTAACAACCATCTCAAACCAGCGTGACTGCATGCCGGTGGCGCCTACAGAGCCGATTTCTTCTTTATCTACGAGAATACAGCAGGAAGTACGTTCTACATCTTCCGTCTCCAGAATCGCCCGTAATGACGTATACGCACATACTCTGTCGTCATGACCGTAGCCCATGATCATGGAACGGTCCAGGCCGTAATCTCTGGGTTCATCTGCCGGGACAACTTCAATCTCCGCAGACAGGAAGTCATCTTCTTCGATATCGTACTGGTCCTTGAACCACTTCAGGAGGTATGCCTTTACCGGATCTTTCTCAGTCTTGGCAAGCGGACGTGATCCTGCCAGAACATCCAGTTTTTCTCCCTCTACGACATTAGACGCAGGTTTTTTCATCTGTTCGGCAGCCAGGTGAATCAGCAGATCACTGACACCGACAACCGGATCACTGTCCTTCTCACCAATGCATACTTCAACGATCGTACCGTCTTTCTTTACCACAACACCATGTAAAGCCATCGGTCTGGCAACCCACTGATATTTCTTTATACCGCCGTAGTAATGCGTATCCAGAAGCACGAGACCATCTTTTTCATAGATGGGATGCTGTTTCAGATCCAGACGCGGTGAATCGATATGCGCACCGAGAATATTCAATCCTTCCGTCAGCGGTTTTTTACCAATCACAAACAAACAGAGATTCTTCTTACGGTTTATGGCATAGACCTTATCCCCTGCCGATAACTCCTTTACGGTATCCAGGTTCTTGAATCCTGCCTTGACTGCCAGTTTCTCTGCTTCTTTCACAAATTCACGTTCTGTTTTCGTGCTGCCGAGGAATTTACGGTAATCTTCGCCAAAGGCAAATAACTTCTTTTCCTCTTTCGCTGTTAGTTTTTCCCAAACTGTTTTCATTGTATTCCTTCTTTCTTGTTTCGCCGGTATGACCTGTACGGACGCAGATAATCCATCGGTCCGCAGATCCGCACATAGACTCCGTCTTCGTTTTCTTCCAGAGTTTCAACGCGTAGTACTGACCGGCTTCTGTTCAACATGCCTATTTTAGCATACGGCAGAAAACAGGTCATCTCTTCTTCCGCCGGATACAGGACTTTTGTGATCTGCGCCATCAGTTCATCAATTCCTTCCCCGGTAAGACAAGAGATAGTGAGTCCAAACAATCCGTCCGTGGAATCCAGAAGATCAATCTTGTTGTATACGGTAAGTACAGGCAGGTGATCTGCCTGGATATGTTTCAGTGTTTCCAGCGTGATTTCTTCTTTCTGCCGGTATGCCGGGTCGGAAGCGTCTACCACATTAAGCAGCAGATCTGCTTCGGAAGCGGCTGACAGTGTCGTACGGAAAGACTCAATCAGTTCATGCGGAAGTCTTGAGACAAACCCTACCGTATCGTAGAGAAGAAACTCTCTTGACTGATATCTCAGTCTCCGCACACTGGTGTCCAGGGTCGCAAACAACATGTCTTTTTCTTCTACCTGACGTTTAGCCAGACCGTTTCTTTTTAACATCTGGTTCATCAGAGAACTTTTCCCGCTGTTGGTGTAACCGACCAGTGCTACTCTGCGGATCACCGATTTCTGACGTCGTTCCTGGGCTCTGCGGTGATCTTTTTCCACCACGGACAGTTCTTTCTTCAGTTGACGGATACGGTTTTCCACCTGCCGGTGCACAAGCGTACTGCGCATTTCACCGGAACCGCGGTTGGCCACACTGCCTCCGCGCTGATGGCTCTCGGTTTCGTTGGTTTCCGTGATTGTGGACAGAGAGTGCTGCAGAGAGGCAATCTCCACCTGTAGTTTGGCTTCCTTGGTACGTGCCCTGGTCTCAAAGATATGCAGGATCAGGGAGGTTCTGTCCATGACCCTCAGATCCAGCAGTTCGCCCAGACGGTGGATCACCGCCGGCGGCACCGGGCTGCAGAACAATACCAGATCCGCTTCCAGAGCCTTGATCATACTCCGCAGTTCTTCTACTTTCCCGGCACGAAAACCGGTATCCGGATGAATAGAACGTGCCTGCTGGCTGATTTCCCCGATAACTTCGATCTCTGCGGCAGCACATAGTTCCCGGCACTCCTGCAGATAGTATTCATCGTATTCCCGGATATCTTTGTATATATACGCAAGAATGGCTTTTGCGCTATTCTCCATAGACGATCCTTCCGCCGCTTACGGTCATCAGGATCTTTGTGCTGAGAATCTCCTCAACAGGGATCTTCGTCAGATTCTTATCCATGACGGTAAAATCCGCAAGCATACCAGCCTTGATCTCTCCAAGTTCATCTTCTCTTCCCATCAGTTTCGCACCGTTTACCGTATAGGAAGCGATGGCTTCATCTACGGTAAGACACTCTGCCGGATTCATCGTATCCCCGGTTGTTGTGGAACGGCGGGTGACAGCCAGATAGATACCACGCAAAGCATCCGGGATGGTTACCGGCGCGTCAGACCCGTTTCCGGCAAGCACATGATGGAATAACGTACGGTATGGATAACTACATTCTGCCAGTTTTTCATCAACTCTCTGCGGCAGGATCTGCGCGTCATCGTCAACAAACAGAGACTGGAAATAACAATCCAGGTTCATGTCGATGACTTTCTGGATCTGGTCCGGACGCATGATCTGGCAGTGAACAATACCATAATGGAGCGGATTGCCCGGCAGGACATATTTCTCAAAGGTATTCAGGACCTGGTCCAGTGTGCGGTCACCGATCGCGTGGCAGATTGCCGGCATATTGTACTGGTTGGCCAGCTGTACATACGTATCCAGATCTTCATCTTCGTAGATCAGGATTCCTTTTTCTCCCGGATGATCGGGATAGTCTTTAGTCATGGCAGCGGTCTCAGCACCGAGAGATCCGTCACAGATCATCTTCAGCGGGCCGATCTGGAAGTAATCATCCCCGACACCAGTGGTATATCCCTCATCCAGGAACGATGCCAGATCCTGCGGGCTCTCAAATTCGCACTGTTCGCTTACACGTACATTGAGTTTACCCTGGTAAGACAGCTGCATGAACGCGTCCGTAACCATCTTCCAGTCCTTGACCACAGAAACATAATCATCAGAACAGCAGGATGTGATTCCGAAACGATTCAGTTCTCCTGCCGCCAGCATGATCCACTCTTTCAGTGTATTCATGTCGATATTCCCGTACGCTCCCTTGATCAAACTCAGGGCATTTTCATCCATGAATCCGTGTTCAAAATCGATCTTTCCACCTTCTACAGTCGTCGTTTCATTGATTCCTGCCAGTTCCATGGCTTTGGAGTTTACACTCATCACATGGCCGCAGGTACGGATGACCGCGATCGGTAGATCTCTGGATACTTCATCCAGCATCTGCCTGGTCGGGCGTACCGGTATATCAAAATACTCTTCGTTATAACCGCGGGCAATGATCCATCCGCTGTGTACGGTTTCTGCCTTGCGGCGGATGCGCTCCAGTAATTCCTCCACGGACTTGCACTGGTACAGCTGTACGCCGTTCTTAAAAGAACCCAGACCTGCCAGATGGAGATGTGTGTCAATGAATCCCGGTGTCACAAAAGACCTGTGAAGATCGATGATTTCTGTATCTTTGTCTGCCTCTGCCAGCACTTCTTCGGTGGTGCCGGTGAGTACGATGTGTTCATCTTCTGTTAAAAATGCAGTATCTTCTTTGTTCCAGATTTCTGCGTTGATCCACGCTTTACGCATAAGAAAACCTCAACTTCCTGCGTATAGTATAACAGTAGTTGAGGATATTTGTATTCCACTGTGTCATTCTTCACTATGGATGAGACAAAGCTCTGTGTTTTGTATATCCAGGTCTTCCGCAGAGATCGGATCCTGATTTGTTCCCTGCAGGGTCAGTTTTCCACTGCCGTCAATACGCAGATCATCCACACTGTAGATTACAGCATCTTCTCCGGATTCATCCTTGCCATGCGTACCCAGTACGGAAGATGTCCCGTCAGGAACCGTTATGATCGTCCGTTGGGAGTTCTCCACTGTGATCACCGGACCTTCTTCGGCCGATAATCCGGTATTCTCCAGGACCAGGTGTACATCTCCTTCTTCTTCAGAATTCACGATAATTCTGGCATGATCGTTCTTCCCGCTGATCGTATAGGTGCCGGGAGAACTGATCATCACCGAGGAGTAGAAGTAATGTACTCCCCTGCCGCTGCAGGTTACCCCGTCCTCGCTGAAACAAACACTTGCGGTATTCCGGGAGGAACGATCCGCAGATACCTCCTGTCTGGCACCTGCACACCCGCAGAGCAGACACAGACTTACGCCGGCGATACAGGTGAGCACACGCATAGTCTCACCTACAATTCTGTCGGTACTGTACCGGCCAGGGATGACTGGATCAAGAGATTGCCGTTGCGGATCCTGAGTTCATCGATCATCTCTTTTTCCTGCGCGGGATCCTGCAGGTATACTTCATACGTCAGCTGGTACATGGCACCGAGATTCACTGTCTTGACGCTGTTCAGCTTCCATGACTTTGTATATTTCTTAAAGACATCTTCGAATACCTGGACATAGTCCAGATCTTCCGGGATCGTGATCCGCAGAGAACGGTATGCAGGGTTATCGTTGAGGAAACTTGTTTTGGACAGTACCAGTCCGGCAAGAATCACCAGGATCGTAAAGAACAGCGCGTAAGTGATAAATCCTGTACCTGTCGCAAGTCCTACGGCCATGGCCATGAAGATCACCGCAATATCCGAAGCCTTACCGGGCATGGATCTGAATCTAACCAGAGAGAAACTTCCGGCAACAGCCACGCCTACGCCAAGATTTCCGTTAACCAGGAAGATCACGGACATCACCAGAACCGGGATGATCACCAATGCGATAGAGAATCCCTTACTTGTATGTGTACACTGACGGTAAGCCAGGGCAATCAATAAGCCGCATACCAGGCTTGTCCCGAAACATAACAACATTTCCTGTATCGTTACCGAATTGACGGTTCCTGTTAAAATTGAATTAAACATGTGTTTCCCTCCATTTCTGTCACTTCACTGACTTTGCTTCTGCCCGTATACGGGTGATAATTCTGTCTTGTATAGATCGCTCCGTATTTTGAGAACGAACTGCGGTAGATCTTCATTTCCGTCAGGATATTACTTAACCACACCGGATATCTTCCGGACACCTTGATTTCCAGGAGTACTGCGTCTTCCTCCAGAAGTAACTGTTCCGTACCGTTTTCCAGAAGACTCAGATCTTCACACCGGTATCGGATATTCGTATCCAGGGTGACTCTGAGATCTTGTTCCTGACTTCCGGAATATGCTCTGCGGTCATACGAGATATACAGTTTTTTCTCTGGTCGATACTGTGTGAGCATATATCCGATTTCCTTTGTGATCTGGGTTGGTTTCTCCGGCATGATTCCCTGATCCAGGAACGCCTGCGCCTGTTCATACGGCAGCGCGATTCTGCGTTTATACACGATTCCCTTGTATTTCTTCTTGATTTCCACGAATACCGGTGTATCTTTACCCGGATCACCGTAACTCCTCATCCTGAGTTTTTCCTTGTATACCGGTTGCCCCAGAGAACGGATGATCAGAAGATTATCCGGTGTATCGTAGTAGATATTATGCAGGTTATACTGCGGATAGAGATCATCCATCAGGAATGGTTCAGCCAGTTCCTGGAACTTCTCTGCTTCATACCGGGTAATCAGATATTTATGTTCTGTCCTGCAGAAGTTGTCTGTGTACTTTTCCATCCGTGTTTTCCTCCATGGCTAAAAGAATATCTGAGAAATCTGATTAAAAAAGGGTAGTTATGTGAACTTTATCTGAAGAATACAGATTTGTTAATTATTTGCGCATTAGTGTTTTGAGGACGGAAAGTCAGAGCAGATTTGATTATATAAAGAAATTCAGTTATAATTCGTGTATATCGGAGGTACAAATCATGCCTAAAATACATTCAAGTGCGGATTTACGGAATAACTATAATGATATTTCTAATTTTTGTCATCAGTATGGAGAGCCTGTTTTTATTACCAAAAACGGAAAAGGTGATCTCGCGGTTTTGAGTATTGAAGCATATGAACAGCTGGTCGGCAGATTTAAATTGTATGATCTTCTGCAAACGGGATTGGATGATGTTTCTGCAGGCAGAACCATGCCGGCTGAGCAGGTAATTTCTGATCTGGAGAAACGGAGAAACAAATGACGTACAGTATTCAATATACGGAAACAGCTGTACGAGATCTTACGGAAACTGTTGAATACATTGACCACGTATTATTGAATCCTGATGCTGCTGATCACCTGCTGGATGAACTGGATAACAAACTGACATATCTTGCGGAGTATCCTTATGCACATCCCGTTGTCGATGATCCATTCTTAAAAAACCAGAGTATTCATTTTACACTCATTAATCATTACCTGGCATTTTATATCATTGATGATGATGATCATAAAACCGTTCATATCATACGGTTTGTCCATTTCCAAAGAGATTGGATCACTGTCTTAAAGATAGGATATCTTCGGTAAGTTTAAATCTTTATTCAATAATAGCGCCGTTATGCGGCGCTGTTATCTATTCCTGTTCTATATAAGCTTATTCTTATTTCAGCCAGTCGATTTGTGTATCAAAGTATTGTTCCTGGAAGGCGATGGTATTGATCACTTCTTCCTGCGTATAATCACGATCTTTGGCAACCACCCAGCGTGTTGACGGATCCTCCCGGCGGTAGATCACCGCGATCACCATGCCTGTAAAGGTATCCAGAGGCTCTTCAGGACCGTAAACATACGCTTCCTGGAATTCCCCCTTCTCTGCCAGAATCTCTTCCACATAGCCGTAATTACACTCATACTGTGTGTCTGCGTAGAGCGGATGAAAACTTCCGTAAGTATGTTCCACGGTAACTGTTACGGTCTCTCCCAGATACTCTTCCTGCATCAGATATTCCATGGGAATGGATACGATATCATCCCGGATATCCGGTTCACCATTCTGACGGAAACCAAGTTTTGTGTAGAATCCACAGGCAGATTCAGCCGCGTTGACGGTAACACGTATGGTACTGTCTTTCTTCTCTTTCAGGAAATTCCGGACCAGGTTTGTGCCGATCTTTTCTTTTTGTCTGTCCTGGCGTACAAACAGGAAGACGATATGATCGTCGTGGAAACCAAGGATACCTTCCAGTTCAGGATCATAATACCCGTAATACGAGTACTGCAGTCCCATCTCCTGCAGAAATGCGTAAAAGGATTCTTCTGCTTTCCTGGTCGGCAGGATCTCCGAATGAAAAGACATCACTTCTTTGATCAAAGTGACTGCCTCTTCTTTTTCCTGCTGATTTAATAAGCGGATACTCATTATACTTCCAGTTCCCTGTCGTATAACGGGAAGGCGTCTCCGACTGCGCGTTCCTGCAGATCATTGTTATAGTACAGTACTTCCGCAGGGATATCCTTGACATAGGCTTCTGCGGCATTGCGGATACGTTCCAGGAAACTGTTATCTTCCTTATCTGTTTCCACGATCATGGTGTAATACCTCTGTACACCCAGAGTCATCAGTTTCATCCATACACGGCTGATTTCCGGCATATTGCGGCATTCTTCGTACACCGCGTTGACCATCGCTGTCGGATAGGTACTAGGTTCCGCAAAAGTAACTGAGATTCCCTTCGGCAGTTTTCCGTTCTTTACCGGGCTGGAGGAAGATGCCTGTTCAGGCTCCGTTTCCAGCAATTTCTGAATGGAAGACTTCGGCAGGAAGATTGCGGATGAACGTGGATCCAGTACGATTCCTTCTGCCGTATTTGTCGCATCCGAGAACATCTGTCCGTAATCCTTCAAGGTACGGGTAATATATGAGATCGTATTCTGATCCTGACCGACAGGCATCTTTCTGGCTTCTTCCATATCGGAGAATACCGGGAAGAACATCGCATTCTGTTCCGTATTCACCAATACATACTTGATACTGGCGTTATTCGGGAGTGTAACTCTTCCCTGCGCATCGGGTTTTACTTCGGCACTGAAGATGACCGGTGCCAGCAGCTTCGCGTTCTTCAGTCTTTCAATCATCGCGGCTTCATTCTGCGGTGTTCTTTCTGCCTTGAGAGCCTGTAATGCTTTCTTCAGTTCGTTGTTGGTTGTTTGTGCCTGGATGGCTTTCTTTTGTGTATTTTTCTTTTTCTTCTTTGCCATAGTTTTTCTCCAGGTATTATTATAACAACTCCGGTGGTAATATGGTCTATAATATTAATTCGGAGGTGATCACATGAAACGTATCACTTGGAACTCACCTGTCGTTTTGTCTTTTGCGCTGATCAGCGGTCTTGTGCTGGCATTGAATTATCTAACCGGAGGAGCTTCCAACCGTCTCTTATTCATGGTCTATAAGGGTTCTCTGAGCGATCCTCTATTCTATGTTCGCCTGTTTACCCATGTCCTTGGGCATGCGGATATCACGCACTATACCAATAATATGATCCTGTTCCTGATGCTGGGACCTCTTCTGGAAGAGAAATACGGCAGTAAGAGATTGCTGGAGATCATCCTGCTGACGGCTTTGATTACCGGTATTATTCAGGTCTTACTCCCCTTCAATACCGCGTTGCTTGGTGCCAGCGGCGTAGATTTCGCGTTTATCATTCTGGCTTCCATTACCGGTACTCACAAGAGTAATGAGATTCCTCTGACATTAATCATTGTCGCTGTGATCTACATCGGCCAGCAGGTCATGGAAGGACTGCTGATCCACGATAACGTATCCCAGTTAACACATATTATCGGCGGACTGGTTGGAGCTGTATACGGGCTAGTATTCCGTTCTTAATTTCAATAGAAAAACAGTATTTGTTCACCTGATGTTCACATTCAGGGGTTACATTAAAGACAGTTACAGGAGGTGTAATACTTATGATGAGTGAAGTAAACAACACAGACAAACTTGTAGATATAGAAGAAGTTACACAAACCAATACAGAAGTTACTCCGGTTGAATCCCTCGCGGAAGAACCGATACAGACAGAACCTGTACTTGAAGAAGTACAGCCGGAAGTGCCGGAAGTGCCGGCAGAACCGGTACACGAAGAAGTACAGGCGGAACCCGAACCGGTCAAAGCAAAACCGGTACACGAAGAAGTACATGCTGAACCGGAGCCGGCTAAAACAGAACCAGTCAGGGAAACACCGGTCGTTCAGGAACCGGTAAAACCTGTAGTTGTCCAGCCGGTTAATCCGGTACCTGCCCCTGTTGTTGAGAAAAAGAAGTCTCATCCGGGGCTGATGCTTCTGGCATGCGCGGCAATCGGCCTGGCTTCAGGCTTTGGCGGCGGATATCTGGCGGTATCCCAGTTCGGCAAAGGTGAACCGGAAGTCATTATCCAGGAAGTTCCTGCCGAAGAACCCACGGTGACCAATACGGCATCCGCGCAGGTCATTACCGCCGGACCAACTATCAAGGAAGTCGCTACTAAGGCATCCCCTTCCGTCGTGGAAATCAACGTGACTGCGGAACAGACATCGTACGGATTCTTCGGCGGCACATACAAGGTACAAGGCGCAGGAAGCGGTGTAATTCTCTCTTCCGACGGATATATCATCACCAATAACCACGTTGTAGAAGATGCAGAAACCATTACCGTAACCACCTATGACGGTACGGAATATCCGGCTGAACTGGTCGGTACAGATGCCAAACTGGATATCGGTGTAATCAAGATCGAAGCGACCGGATTACAGCCGGCAGAGATCGGTGACTCCTCTCTGATCGAAGTTGGTGATATCGCTGTTGTCATCGGTAATCCGTTAGGTACACTCGGTGGTACCGTAACCGATGGTATTATCTCCGCGACAAACCGCGAGATCGTGATTGATAATGAATCCATGAATCTGATTCAGACCAACGCGGCAATCAATAACGGTAACAGCGGCGGCGGATTATTCGACATCAACGGGAATCTGGTTGGTATTGTCAACGCTAAGGATTCCGGTATCACAAGTTCCGGTGCAACGATTGACGGCCTGGGCTTCGCAATCCCGATCAACGACGCAATCGATGTCGCAGAACAGCTGATCAAGTACGGTATCGTCACCAACCGTCCGATCATTGGTGTAAGTCTGCAGACATTGACCAGTGACCGTGGCCAGTATAAAGCCGGCTTATACATCATGGATATCACCAAGGGATCCGGTGCGGAAGAAGCTGGTCTGAAACCGTATGACCGTATTACCGCAGCAGACGGCAAGCCGATCTCCACCTATACTGACCTGACGGCAGTCATGCGCGGCAAGAAAGTCGGTGACACGATTGAACTGGAAATTGACCGTGAAGGCAAACAGATGACATTCACCGTACATCTCACCGGTACAATTGAAGAAACCCAACAAGGCTGATCACAGTAAAACAATAAAATCCCACTTTGAAGTGACCCCCAAAAGTTGGACGGTTAAATTCTAAACGGTAAGTAAGGCTTGAGTCCGATATTCAATCGGGGTCAGGCCTTTTAATCTGACTTTGATACGATCGTTATTGAAGTAACGGATATAGTCATGCATTGCCTGTATCAGTTCCTCGACCGTTGTGTATGTATTCTCCAGCCCGTAGAACATCTCTGTCTTCATCAGCCCGAAAAAGTTCTCCATCAATGCGTCATCCAGACAGTTCCCTTTGCGGGACATACTCTGTGTCATATGGTGCTGCTCAAGAAACTGACGGAACGCATAGTGCTGGTACTGCCATCCCTGATCCGTATGGAATATCGCTCCTTCAAGATCCGGATATCTTTGTATTGCCCAGTCTAACATACGCATCGTCTGTACCAGGTCAGGATTGAACGAAATATCGTAGGACACGATATCTCCGGCATATCCGTCCAACATCGCGTGCAGATAGATCTTCTGATCCTTCCAGCTGAACTGTGACACGTCCGCGTAGACTTTCTCGTTCGGTTTATCCGCGAAGAAATCTCTCTGTATGATATCCGGCGCTGTCTGACTGATTTCACCTTTGTATGAGTTATACCGTCTCTTATTCCTTCTCCTGCCGGCCAGTCCCATACGTTTCATCAGACGCTGTATTGCCTTGTGGTTTACCTGGATCCCTCTGCGTCTTAGTTCCAACGTGATCCTTCTGTATCCGTATCTCTCCCTGTGCTCATAGAAGATCTGTATGATCTCGTTCATCAGATCGTCGTTCTTCCAGTCCTTATCCTGTTTACGGATCGTGTAATAGTACGTACTTCGTTTGAGGTGAGGCAGTTCCGGATCTCTGTTGACCGTATCCAGTATGAATTCAACGCTGCACTTCAGTTCCTGCCTCAGTTCCGTCACTGCCTCACTTATTTCTTCTTTTCGGATCTCTCTCTTTCCGAAACCAAGGCGCTCAATTTTTTTACGTATTCGTATTTGATCGTTAACTCGAGATTCTTCCGCTGAAGCTCTTCGTTCTGTGCTTTCAGTGCTTCGTTTTCTGCCTGAAGTTCCTCGATTGTCTTTTCCTTCTCTGGCATGCCGTCCCTTCTTCCTTTCAATGACAGTATACCCGTTTTCTCTGTATTCTTTGATCCATCTGGGCAATGTTCCATGA
>JAFWFE010000012.1 GCA_017512555.1 Solobacterium sp.
AAAAACCTCCTCTTATTCCTTTCGTTGTAGTTTCGCAGACCACACACGAAATTATAAGCCAGGAGGCTTTTTTTCATGATCTCTCCGCTAAAGCTTTTTGGACCCCCCAGACTATCTGGGGGTTTTAATGGCTTTGCCAAGAACGGCATGACCGCATGGTCATGCCATTTTTTTCTAACATGTTTACTGTTTCAGCGTATCGTTAAGCAAACTGAGTAATAGTTCTTTCTTCTCGGTATCGCTCATCTGGTTAAAGCTTTGGGAATGGATTGCGGCAGAGATCTCCGCGGTAATTCTTCCGGCCGTGATATCCAGGGGATATTTTCCCTGGTAACCGAATCTTTCCAGCAGATTCTGTACCGTAGGGATCAATGCTATAACCGTACTCTCATGTAAGGCAGAGCGGATAGTCCAGTGCATGTTTTTTTCTATGCGTTGATATTTTTCCATGGCTGTTTCATAGTTGTACAGGAATGCGGTCACAAAGTCTTCCGGTGTGGTGATTTGTTCGGCCATCTTCTCGAACCCGGCTTGATACATCTTGAAGAATCGCTGCGCAACCACGTCAAAGAGTTCATCCTTGGACTTGAAGTAGTGATAGAACATTCCTACTTCTCCGCCGACTTTCTCCAAAATCATCCTTACGGAGGTCTTTTCAAACCCCTCGGTAAAGAACAACTGTTCCGCAGCTGTAATGATTTCTTCTCTTTTTCCGCCTTCCAGCACTGCTTTTCTAGCCATTGGTTTTAGACTCGATCCATCCTTCTATGGTTTCCAGGGCCAGCTTCAGGTTCCCGATCTGACAGTGGTGATCCGCACATTCTGCTTCGGTGAACAGACGCCCGGTAACACTTCTCGCATTAGTCAGAGCCTTCAGCTGATCTTCATAATATATTGTATACAGATCTCCGGTGCCCGCAAGTACGAGTACATCCTGTGTCAACATCGGTGATATTTCCCGGGTGTTGTACTGTTTGATACAGTTGAAGTATTCACATGGGGTGTGTACGTTTTCATAGATGGCGTATCCCTGTCCCAGAAGCCAGTGCAGGAAGATATTTTCGTTCAGTTTCTTCTCCAGCCACTTCCATAGGATATTACGGGGATGCGCAGTCATGTAGTCGAAGAAGCGTGCTTTCTTTTCTCCCATCTTATGGGTAATGGATCCGTAGAAATCATAGATCAGGTCGTACATGACGACTCTCTGTATACGTTGGTCATAGGCGGCAGCTCTCGGCGCAAGATATCCGCCCAGGGATATACCGATCAGGGTAACATCTTCCAGATTGAAATGATCCAGGACAGCAGAGGTACAGTGTTCCCACTCCGGGGTCATCTGTATGCCGCAGCGCATCAGTACTTCTCCCTGTCCGGGTCCTTCAAAGAAATAGGTCTCGTACCCCTGTTCCGCGAAGTACAGTAAGAAATCCAGGAATTCCTGCACAAAACTGTCGTATCCGCCATGCAGGACAACGATACTGCGGGGATTCTCCGGCTTAATGTAGTATACCGGCAGATATCCGTTATGATACGGAATGCGTTTATACTTCAATTGTTCAAACGTGCCATAGTACGCATCATAAAGTGACATACACTTCTCATACAGGTTCTTCTTCAGTGATTCTCCGTGTTCGTCCTTTGCGTCATTCATGGTATAGAACTGGGCGGCGCGGTAACACTGCGCGGCTTTTTTGAGATTACCCTCTGTCTCTGCTTTCTTTCCTGCTTCGGTGAACAGGGAGATCCATGTCTTAAAGTCTACGGCTTTTCTTCCGATCTCCATGAGTTCTTCGTAGTCCAGAACACCGGTGGAATAGAACCTGTTCAACTGGAAATTCATTCCCACATCCGTACTGAAATCATAAAATCCGACATTAAAACGCATGATCATACTCCTTTCAAATTAACAGAATATTGTTCTCTTAATTATCATAGACGATTCTCACACGTGTGGCAAGATAAACAGAATACTGTTCTGTTTATTCCGCTGTAAACAGTTTTCTTACAATCCTGAGTCTATGCGTTTATGATATAAATAAGATTCTGTCTGTATGACAGTTACTTCATGAGGTATTCCATGGGTCCTGAAAGCACAAAGATATACGTATATGCGGCCGATGTCCGTCCCCTGAAGGAAGAGTCCCTGTATAACCAGACATACTCTCTCGCCTCTTTTCAGTGTCGTCAGAGAATCCGGAAATACCCGGCAGAACAGCAGCGCCTCTCTCTCGGCGGTGAACTTCTCCTGCGGAAATGTCTGAAAGACATGGGTTATACCGATATACATCTTCAGTATACTTACGGCAGATACGGAAAACCTTATCTTGAGAACTATCCCGGTCTGTATTACAACATTTCTCACTCCGGAGACTATGTGATTGTGTCTGTCTCAGATACCGAAACAGGTTGTGATATTGAGAAGATCAGAGATACTGACCTCTCTGCCGCCAGACACTATTTCTGCAAAGAAGAGTATGAAGATATCCTGCGTGATCCCGAAAAACAGAAAGAAGTATTCTTCCGTTACTGGACGCTCAAGGAAAGCTTTACCAAGATTCTTGGGCAGGGTCTTCTCCTGCCGATGAATGCCTTCCGGATCGATCTCACCGGTCCGGATGTCCAAGTCATTCAGGAGATCAATACAGATACCTATTACTTCCATGAACCTGAAATTGCGCCGGGGTATCATTGTGCGGTGTGTACCACACAGGAAGGTGCTTCAATAGATCTGCGTATGATCAATTTGCCTGAAATAGTAAAAGGATGAGTACACGTACCCATCCTTTATTCTTTGGTTATTCCGAAATAATATCTCTTTAACCAGCAGTATAATTACACACCTGAGTATGCGGAGAAACCACCATCGATCGGGAGTGTAACACCGGTAATGAAGCTTGCGGCATCATTGTTCAGCAGGAACAATACAGCACCGGCAAGTTCTGTTTCACTGTCACCGAATCTTCCCATCGGTGTTGCGGCAAGGATCTTTCCTGTGCGCGCTGTCGGAGTACCATCCGCATTCCACAGTAACGCGGCATTCTGCTTGGTGGAGAAGAAGCCCGGAACGATCCACCGTGCCGTAACAGAAAGTGATGAACGTTCCTATTGCCGGTATGTCTTCTGAATCTCAAGATCCTATTTCCGCAGGCTCCGGGATAAAATGCCTTCCCTGGGTTATATCGCTGAACAGGCAGAAACCGGGCACTATATTCATCACTTCAGTGACTATGAGTACACGTCCATACAGTCAAAGATCCTGCGTCTGATTGAAGAGGATAAAGCAGACCGGTATGGACATGATGTATTTACCGATCTTGTGATCACAGACCTGTTGATGACGTTAAGCAGGCTGGTCTATGAACAGGACCATCCCCATGGCAGGGAGAAGGAAACAGATACCGTACAGGCAATCATCGAGTACATTGACCAGCACCTGGAAGAAGAACTGTCACTGGAAACTCTGGGGGAACAATTCTATATCTCCAAATATTACGCTGCCCACGAATTCAAGGAACGCACAGGGATCTCCGTACACCAGTACATCATCAAGAAGAGACTGGAACGATGCGCGGATGAAATCAAGACAGGAAAATCCATAAGCAGGATCTATTCCGATTACGGTTTCCAGGACTACTCCGCGTTCTTCCGGGCGTTTAAGAAAGAGTATAATCTATCCCCGAAAGTATACCAGAAAGCCTATCTCCATGACCCGATGTATCCGGGAAAGCGTAAAGATTAAAAGATCCGGCGATCCGGATCTTTTATTCTGTTCCGTTCCTTACGAATATATCCTCAGGTGATATACCCATATTGATGATATGTTTGAATTTACCGCTCTTGGGGTGCTGGCGGGGAGGTTCTTCCGACAGGGTGATCGTCACATGGGTGATTCCCTGGGCCTTCAGATAGTTCTTCAAGTGTTCTGAGGCACTCTCAAAGACATGGTTCCTGTCTATTCCTTCCTTTTCTTCCATGCGCAAAACCAGGGTATTATCAGGATACGCAAGTACCTGGAAACGGCGCAGATCATGAACTTCCTTCAGCACTGCGTAAATAGACAGAGGCGCGATCTTGATCACCTTTCCCTCTTCAGTAAACGTGATGACATCATCCGTTCTGCCTTCCAGTTCCAGCCATGGTGAAGGATTACCGCAGGCACAAGGTTCATGGTGCATGATCACCCGGTCTGTTACCTCATAACGGATAAACGGCTGTGTATAGTTGTACAAGTTTGTGAGATAAATCTTATCGGATTGTACACCATCCGGTACCGGATTTCCTTCTGCGTCGACCGCTTCCACGATCAGCCAGTCATCATTGACGTGAAAATGGTGTTCTGTACATTCACAGGCAACCGTTCCTCCTTCTGTACAGGAATACGATGTCTGGACATAACAGTGAAACGTATCACTGAGTCTTTGGCGCAGCTCTTCGGACAAGTATTCTCCGCCGGTCATGATCAGTACCGGGGAGATCTTCAGTCTGCCTTCTTTCGCTTCATCAATCAATAGTTCCAGATTGGAGGGATACCCGCCCAGCATCGCAGGCTGGAACTCATTCAGCTGTTTCACGATCTGCGGGATGGGATATAGTGCGCTGGATACAGCGAGTTGTTTCTTCTTCCAGGGCATACTGCGCAGTCTTGTGCGTATACTGCTGTTGCCAAGATAGAAGCCTTCATCTGCGAATATACCGATGCTTTTCCCTCCCCGTCTGATAAATGCCCAAAGATCTTCTTTGCGGGCAAAGCTGCGTACAGCACTGATTCCTCCCATGATATTATTTGTGGTTTTATCACAGACTGCCACCAGGGGATTTCCTGTAGACCCGGAAGTCGTGAAGATCAGGTATTCTCCGTTCAGTTTTGCGCCTATGTTCTTCTTGTCTTCCATGAATTTCTCGACTTTATCCAGGGTCAGATCATTGTCACATACCCAGTTATCCCAGTTCTCCATCAGGGTTTTCTTGTCTGTCGGTGGCAGATCCTGCAGTGTGTTCGTATCCGGGACATCCCGGTATAGTTCTTTGTAATAGGGACTGTTTTCTCTGGCATGCCGGACAAGTTCCTGTAGTCTTTGGGTCTGGAGTATCTGTCTCTGTTCCGGGGTCATCTTTTCATAGTCGCGGCAGAGTTTCATTGCTTTGAATAAACCGGTTCTTTTCATCTTTCCTCCTTCTCACAGATGCCGTACAACATCAGATCAATGTACGTTTTCATCTCTGCCTTGATCTCTTCACTTTGTTCAAAGAACTGATCCGGATTGTTTTGGTACTGCAGGAGATACTTGTTCATTACTGCGTTGATGTAGATCTGTAAGCCTTCCGCAGTTACTCTTTCTGTATTCCGGAGTGTTAGTACATTCATGGCATTCCGAAGTGTACGTGCTGATTCCGCGTGAATCGTCCGGGCATAGTTCTGCAGAATTTCCGCCTTCTCTGCAGCAATCTCCGAGGATGCGTCACGGGATGCCATATTGACCATGTGCATCTCATCCTTGTAATCCATGCACAGGTTCATCTTCCGGTCCATTTCCATAAACAAGATCTCGTAGAAATCTTTTCCTGCGACTGGTTCTGTATGAGAAGTAAGACGTTCCATGGATTTCTCCAGACAGTAGAGGTAAAACTTCTTCTTCGACCCGAAATAGTGGAACAGGATTCCCTTGGAGATCTGACACTGTTCCGTAATGATATCTGTACTGGCTTCATTAAATGACTTCTGTGAGAATTCCCGGATTCCAGCGGAAAGAATCTTGTCTTTCTTCTCCGCAGGGAGTTTTTCAAATGATTCAAATGACATAAAACCTCCATGACATTGACTGTATATTTAAAACGTTCTGTACTAAGTATGGCAGAGATTGACTCACCAGTCAATTCCGCTGTGTAAATAAAACTGCAGGAGTGATCCTGCAGCTGTTCTGATATCTGTAATTAGTAGTGAATGACATTGTCTGTATTCTGGATCTTCCGGATGATTTCCTGTGCTTCTTCGGAAGTGAAATATGCGTATGTAGTCTCCGGTACCAGGGACTTCAGTTTCTCCCAGTTTTCTTCCTTGATTGCCTGACGAACATCTGAGGCACTGATTGCTTTACCTCCAGATTCGATTCTTGGCACAATGACACACTCTATTCCTGCTTTGGGTAATTCTTCCGCCATGATTTTGTTGTATATACCGGTCACCTGGCTGTTAGGCTCTTCACCGACATAACGCACATTGATTCCCAGGACTTCCGCAATTCGCTTGAATACCGCAAGATCCAGCCGTGCATGGCCATTGATCACGGCTTCCTCGTCTTTCAGGAAATAGCTTGGGAATGTGGCGTTACTGATGATATACGGTCCGCTTTCGTGAATCACGATGTTCTCCAGGTGTGCAGTACCCTTCTTTATCAGTTCCAAACGTGTTTTAAACGGCACCAGACTGGCATCTTCACTTACCACAAACAGATGTAACACATCACATTCCGACGAAGCCTTCTCAGCCAGATACTGGTGGCCAAGGGTAAACGGATTGGCATTCATCACCAAGGCTCCGACCCGTTTTCCGGTATGTAATGTACCCTCTTTTTTCAGCCTTTCCAGGTAGTCCGCAAAACCTGTACGCTTATTCTCCATGAAGACCAGAGTATCCTCCACCTGGGCAATCTCATAAAATCCCAGATCACGGAAGAACTTCGCTGATTTCACCTTGGTATACAGAAAGAGATGATAGTTTCCGCGTTCATACTGCACATTGATCAAGTGGGTGATGATCTCATTCAACAGACCCTCTCCCTGATGCGCAGAACTTACCGCGAAACACCGCAGAGTATTGCCGAAACAGCTTCCCGTGCCGATGATCTTGTAGTCTGCGTCATACATTGCGCAGATATAATCCAGGTTCTTATCCCGGGTGATTCCTTCCTGCATCAGTAAAGCATCGATCTGTGTCAGCGCGCGCTTGTTGGACGGGTAAATCTGTGAAATCGTATAGTCGGACATAGATTAACTCCTCTTTTCTTTCTGGTAATGAAGGTACAGGATCAGCCAGCCACAGACTACCAACAGTACGCCGAATCCGCTGAATGCTTTTGGATATCCGTACTGTTTGACAAAGAATGACCCAAGCATAGGCGCCACGGCATTTCCGATATCACCGATCTGGATCGTAGATGTGGCTACACCGGTCCTGCTTTTATCCAGTTTGCGTATGACATCTGCCTGCAGGGATGGTACACCGGCACCCTGTCCCACAGCCAGGAATAAGCTTGCGATAAGAACCATATTCAGGGAGTGCGCAATACCGATCTGTGTCATACCCAATGCGGTAAAGACGACTGCAGGAGCCACCAGGAAATATACACCCTTCTTATCCAGCAATCTCCCGGTTAACGGACGTAGTATCACCATGGAAGCGGAATACAAAGTAAAGTATAATGCAATGTTCGCAATTCCTCTCTCTTCCCCGATGATTGCCAGATATGTGCTGATCAGACCACTTCCGGAAGAGAATAACGCAGCCAGGATCATAAACCCGAAGAATTCCATCGCAATTAACTGATCCAGGTGTATGCCTTTGGATTCTGTCTTTTTCTCCGGTTCTTTATACGGCAACAGGGTGATGACTACAGCGCAGAGGAACGCGGATATCGCAGCCCCGTAGAATGTAGCAGGATAGCCATACATCTCCACCAGTTTCAGACCGATCCCGGGGCCTACCGCCATGGCTAACGTATTCGCCAAAGCCGCATACCCAAGACCTTCACCGATCCTGGATGCGGGAATAAACGCGGTAGAGAACGCTACAGAAGTGACATTGTTTATGGAGAAGAATACACCGACAAGTAACCGCAGCGCAATTAACATGGGGATATCCTTCACAAACGCATGCATGATCAGCACTGCCCCGTAACACAGCGAAGAGATCTGTAAGATACGTTTACGTGAGAAACGATCCGATAATACACCCGCAAACGGGCACACAAACAAAGACATCAGGGACATTAACCCGGCTATGGTTGAGGCCAGGGTAAGATCCGGATTCAAGGTAAGAGAAAACTTTGCGACCAGCGGGTAGGTCATCTGTCCTGCCGCGCCGGAGAAGAAGGTTAGTAATATTACCAGTACAAACTTCGGTGTCCAGATCGTTTCATTTTTTACTGTCATATAAACTCACCTATACTACATATCCCTGAATATGGATACTCTCAGAAACACTTCACTCAGAAACCGATTTTTCTGAATACGGTAACCGCAAAGGAAATCATCGGTCCAAGACACAGGACAGCGACAATAGAACCTATTCCTACCGTTCCGCCCAGCAGGTAACCTGTCAACATTAATCCCGCATCCACGAGGATCCTCCCATACCGGAACGGGATCTTGACCTTGTCGGATACCGCAGTGACGATTGCGTCAAGACTGTTCATCCCGGCATCTCCCACGATCAGAAGCCCGCAACCGGACGAACATGCGAGTACCGCAAACACAAGCAGGAAAATCCGGAAAGGAAGCGAATCACTCAGCGTGAAGAATGGCAGAAATACAGGTTCCAGAACATTCAACAGGATACCGATCAGAAAGCCGTTGACCACAGATCCCCAGCCCATGTATTTTCTGGCGAAAAGGATACCAAGGATAAACGCTGCACTGTTGTATATCAGAGCTGCGTTACCGATACTGATATGAAAGAATGACCGGAGTCCGTCCTCAAATACCGTAATGGAGTCACTCCCAAACCCGGCATAGAGAAAACCCATAATACACAAGACAAACAACAGCGCAGAAACCATAACGATCGTAACAGACCGGACCGAAAATTTCATCTTAATTACCTTCCTGTATTAAGAGTATCACAATCCTGCATGGTATAGTTTCAGATTCTCCTGTACAATAACTTCAGAGAGGTAATGGTTATGGGTATTCTCCGCTATAATTTCCGCAGTATGGCTTTAGGCAAATATGTCGATACTACAATTATCTATCCTACAGACTTCCTTGCCTTCTACGAAGATCAGGAAACGATTGACCGCATACAGTTTAAACCCGGTCCGGGCAACCCGCTTCCCTACCGTCCGGGGATGAAATTCCAGACTCTGTATCTCATGCATGGGGGCAGTGAAGATGATACAGGACCTACACGATTCACCAATGTGGAACGCTTTGTGCAGAAACATCATCTGATGGTCGTTACACCGGATGTATCTCTGAGTTTCGGTCTGGATACGGATTACGGATTATCTTACCAGATCTTCCTGTCTGAAGAACTGCCGAAGGTCGTACAGGCACTGTTTGCGTCCTCTCCGAAGCGGGAGGATAACTTCATCATGGGTTATGCGATGGGCGCGAATGTGGCGCTGGGTACCGCAATACGCAATCCTCATCTCTTTCACACATGTGTGGATATCTCCGGCGGAATCGGTATGACCCTGGATACACAGACATTAAAAGACGAACTTACCGGTGACCATTTCCCGGTACGGATGCCGCTGTATCTATCTTCGTTCGGTCCTGCAGACAAACTGGACAATTCCCCCAACGATCTCTATACCACAGCGAAAAGATTCAAGGAGAATGGTACAGAATTGACAAAGTATCATCTAATCTGCGGGGAAAAGGAATTTATCCGTGCCCGTATTGAAAGAGATGCGCAGTTACTGAAAGAATTGGGGTATGATGTAAATTACATACTGGCAGAGGGATATGACCACGACTTCACCATGTGGGATACGTATATCAAGTATGCGATTGAAAATCTCTTACCCTTAAAGAACGCACCAATCTACGAAGAATAGGAATATATTATGGATACACGTACATTACAGATCTTTCTGAAAGCCGTAGACTATCAGAATATTACCCGGGTTGCGGAGGAGTTTAAGCTTACCCAGCCTGCCGTAAGCGCAGCTCTGAAACGTCTGGAAGATGAAGCAGGATGTCCCCTGTTTATCCGCCGGAATAAGTATCTGATTCCGAATGAACAGGGTAAGATCTTCTACTCCTACGTTTCCGAGATGATGAATGACATCAATCATATGACCGAAAGTATCCGGGGAGGATATCGTCCTCAGGAAGAGATCTTTATCAATGTATTTACTTCTACGGATAAGATCTATCCCCTGATGAGTGAATATCACAAGAGCCATCCCGAAACAGGATTTGTCTTACGCCCGTATACCGGAGAGAATGAAGATACCGCCCATTTCGGGTTATCCCTGAAGTTAAGACAATACGTGAATAATGAACAGTACCTGCCTGTAGACATCCAGGATCTTTTGTATGTCATCATGAATAAAAACCATCCCCTGGCACACAGTGAACAGATCCACTTCTCGGATATACGTAATGAAGACTTTGTCTTCCTGAGAGCCAATACCGCAACAGGTTACGAACAAAGTTATAACCAATGTCTTCTGACCGGTGTCGTACCACATGTGGCATTAGCCGTGGATACCGATTACGCCAAGTATGCGGCAATCAACAGCGGTGCCTGGATTGGTCTGGCGTATAACCATGAGTTATCCTTTGTGCCGAGGCTTGATTCCTGTGTAGTGATTCCCATGCATTCCGCACTGTCCGGAAAACTGGTATGCCTGACCTACAGAGATGCGCGTATCTCTGAGGCAGAGAGAGATTTCGTGGAATTTATACGTTTGACAGACAGGAAGGAGTTCTTGTATGGAGATTGAAAACCTGAAGGCATTTGTCAAACTGGCAGAATGTGAGAATATGACGATTGCGGCAGAGGAAGCGAATGTTTCACAATCCACCCTCAGCGCATCCATAACCAAGCTGGAAAAAGAACTGGGAACACGTCTGTTTGACCGTACCGGAAAACACCTGAAACTGAATCCGGACGGAAGATACTTTCTTGCCTGTGCCCGGAAGATTATCCAGATGCAGGAAATGACTTTACATCGTGTACGTGAATCCTCCAAAGAAACCGGTGTACTGAAGATTGGTGTGATGATGGACAGCGATTCTCTGTACTTCATATTATCGGAATTTCAGGATCTATATCCGGATATCCGGATCGAACTTTACGATGAAAAGGCAATCATGGATGATTACCTGATGAGTGATCTGGATTTCTTCGTTGTGCCGGAAAGCAGTGCCGGTGATTTGCCGGGAGTGCGTATTGCCAGACAATCCGGTCTTTTCCTGATGGTAAAAAATAATTCTTCCTTCGCATCCAGAGACTCTGTATGCCTGGAAGAACTGAAAGACCAGCACTTTGTCTTCAATGCCCGGAATAATGGGAAGATAGAAAGAGTATATTCCATTTGTAAAGAGTATGGGTTTGAACCGGATATTGCCTATCTATGTGAAGGTATGGATGCCAAGATCAGTCTGATCCTGAATTCAGATGCGGTTGGAATCACCTTCAATACCATGCGCCATTTCCGTAAGAGTATTTATGGATTGAAAACCATCCCGATCCTCTTTGAACAGACAGTACCTGAAAATCTTATACTCACATGGCGTGAAGAACCGTTGAATCCTCTGTCTGTATTACTGTCGGATTTTGCGAAAACCTGGCAAAGAGACAGCCGTACACTGGATCGTAATACCACTTATCACTAGTAAGAAATGATTATCTGTTTTCCGTATTCCTGCCGCATATCCTGAGAAAAGAATGCAGGATACGTCCGGTTACACCCCAGATTGTGTATCCGTCATGCGTATAGAAATAGAACATCTCTGTACGTTTACGGAACGGATACTCTTTTCCCTGATAAATCAGAGAGAACGGGAAAGTATCCGGGAATTCCAGGCTCATCGGTACCTGGTGTTCTTCCGGTATTATGTTAAGCAGATCCTCCAGTTTGATCAGGAGGATCTTTTCTGTTTCCTCGTTGTTGTATGTATTTTGGTAATCATGGATCACGCCAACATATGCACGGACGAAACGTCCGCGGGTGGTAAATGTACCGGGGAGAGAGTCCAGGATCTCGATCTGATCTTCCTGCAGTAATAATTCTTCCCGTACTTCCCGGATCAGAGCTGTTTCAGGGTCTTCACCAGCCTCGATCCTGCCTCCCGGCAAACCAATATCCCCACCCTGTGAAATCCTCCTGTTACGTACTTCAAACAGGACATACAGGGTATTTTCTTTTTCAATCAGAGGAATCATGACTACGTGGGTGACTGGTAATTCCTGGTTTTGTAATGCTTTGCGGATGTCTTCAATATTCATAGAAGTATTATAGCGTATATGTCCCGGCGTCTGAGTATCTATTTGTAAGCGCTTTTATTATCGATAAATATCTGCGATTTGTGTCTTTCTCATCTGATGATACGTTAAGTGTGCAAGAAGAATTGCGTGTCATTATGCAAATTCATAAAGGGAAAGGAGAACTATAATGACAAACTTGATTTTAACTAACATTATTATCTGGCTCGTCATGCTTGGTATGCTGGGATTCACCAAGTACAGTTTCGGCGGAATCGCGATGTTCATCGTCATTCTGCTCGTACTGACGGGCTGCGTAGATGCGAAAACAGCGTTAGCCAAGTTCGCGGACCAGAACGTTGTAATGATGCCTGGTCTGATGATGGTCGCTGCAGGTTTCAGTAAGACAAAGCTGATCAAGAACATCGGTAACGTACTTTACAAGGTATCCGGGGGGAGCTTTGAAAAGTGTATCGCTCTGTTCATGATCATCCTGTTCGGCATGGGCTTCCTGCTCGGTGCTGCTCTGACACGTCTGGCTATCGTTTATCCTCTGATTCTTGAAGTCTGTGAGAAGTTCGACAAGAGTCCTTCCAAGGTTATGTTCCCGCTGGCAGCTCTGATGCTCAGTGACCAGACATCCATTCCTCTGGGATCCGGTGCTGTCGCTTATGTCAGACTGAACGGCTTCCTCGAGAGTGCCGGTTACACCTTTGGTGATTCCTTCGGTGTCTGGGATCCGTTTATCGCCCGTCTACCGATCTGCTTAATCATGCTGGCTTACTTCGTATTCTTCGGTCTTAAGATGGCTCCGGAACAGCCGCCTGTTGAAATCAAGGGTCTGAACCTGAAACAGAGAAAAGCTGCCCGCGAACTTACTCCGACACAGGATAAACTGGCAATTGCCATCTTCGTTCTCATGACTGCTCTGTTAATTACCGCAGACAAGACAGGTCTTGCGCAGTGGGAAATCACTACCGCATGTGCAGTTCTCATGTACTTCACCGGTGTTAATACAGTTAAAGAATCTCACGACGCTATTCCTATCTCTCTGATGATGCTACTGATCGGCGCATACGTCATGAGTGAAGCATTCGTACAGACTGGTACAGGCCGCTTCATCGGCGAAAAGATTGCTGCTATGTTAGGTGATCATCCGAGTACATTCGTTATGTACTTCATGTTCTGCTTAATCATCATTATCCTGACACAGTTCATGAACAATGGTGCTACAGCAAACTTGTTCTTCCCGATCGCAATCATGACCTGCGAAGTACTGGGATGCAGCGCAAAGGGTCTGATGCTCGCAATCCAGAACGCTTCTCTGATTGCCTGGTTCTTCCCGACAGCTACACCGATCATGCCTCTGGTTATGGAATCCGGCGGTTATGACCTGAAATCCATGTTCAAACAGGGTATTATTCCGGCAATTCTGAAGCTGGTCACAATGATTCTGTGGACATCCTACATGTTCCCTGCGTTCCCGAAATAATATCTAATATACTGAAATAGGAGATTACGTTAATGGCAAACACTCAAACTATTAAGTGGACAGGTGAAGATCATCTTCCCTGGACAGCAGTTGTCGGTATCGACAACAACCAACCTTGCATCATTGAGCTGAGCTACGAAACAAATGGTGAAAAGAAAGTCCTTGCGGAAAAGATCCACCCGCAGTACAAGATCATCACCGGTGTACGTACAAAGATCAATCCTCAGAGAGAAAAGGGTCTTGCTCCGGGTGAAGAACTGGATTTCCAGTGGGATACCTACTCTGACGATCCGATGAGCCGCAAGAAAGAAGTCGCAGAAGCGAACGCAACATTCGCGACAACAACCCTCTCTTATGAGAAGTCCGGAAACAGGCAGACAGTCACATTCGATGGATTTACCTGCGGTAAGTTCTCCGGTGGCTTCGCTCTGAACTTCTTCGAAGGTACCAACCTCATCCGTGCCGAAGCCGTAGCTTCCACAGAAGAAGATGGTGTCGCATATTTCTACCATGGTGGATTTGACAACTTCAAGAACGACAAACTCTACTACGTCACCCCGAAGAAGAGAGAAGTCATTGAAAATCCTGCACCTCGTACAAACAGTGGTCCGGACCGTGACAGACAGAGAGTTCAGGCCAGAGGCCGTGTTCTCACCCTCCAGCAGCCGAATGGTGCTGTAGCGGTTATGCCTAACCCGCACAGATTTATCTGGGGTGGTCAGACAGAAAATAATGTCGGATACAACTACTACATCCTTTCCAAGGACTGGAAGACCGTTGCAATCGGTGTCCGTCACAACAAGGAACAGGAACACTTCAATGTCCGCTGGCCGTTGTACAACGCCAAACCTGGTACCATCCAGAAGATGAACTTCTTCCTCGTTGTCAACAGTGAAGGTATCTACGACTGCCGTAACATGGCAATGAAGTATACCAACCACGACCATCTCCGTAAACTGAATGGTTATCAGAGATTAGGTTCCCATATGCATATCGCTTCCCAGGCTGCGTTTGCGCGTGACTTCCGTAAGCAGAGACCTTGGGAACTGGCTCTGAAAGAAGTAGGCTTCGATATCTTCTCCCCGGCTGATTTCTGGGCAGAAGGAAGAAATGACGACAACAAGGAAGGTCGTAAATCTGACCTGGAACGCTACAATCTCGAATCTACTTATGTATCTACACCCGACTTTCTGCTCGTTACCGGTGAAGAACTCGCGGTTATGGGTAAGGACAAAGAAAAACAGTTAATTCCTTATCACTTCATGATCTGGCCTTCTCATCATATGCTGTACTCCAGATGGAGAGATGATGACCAGGAATTCGCGGAGAAACTGCCGGATGGAAGAACCTACTACCACCTGAAGAGTGCTGCGGATGTCATCAAGATGTGTGAACTGGAAGACTGCTTCATCCAGATGCCTCATCCGGATACCAAGGCGAATGATGGTCTGCCGTATGACTCCAAGGAAACCAACTGGCAGACATCTGACAGATGGATCGGCTGCGGCGCACGTATGCTACCGGCAGATAACTCCGTCAAGACCATGTTCTCCGGACGTACAGACAGAGTCTGGAACGACTTGAACAACTGGTATGACAGACCGATCTATATGATGAGTGAACTGGATACCTACACTAAGGTGGAAGAGTGTGAAGAAGACTGGGAACAGTATCCGATGATCAACTGTACTTATGTTGAACTGGACCATATTCCTTCTTCTGAAAACTGGCAGGAACTGGTAGATGCTCTTCGTCAGGGCAGACACTTCTACTCTACAGGTGAGATCCTCATCGAAGAGTCCGAACTCAAGGATGGACATGCGGAAGCTACATTCAGCTGGACATTCCCGCTGATTGACGCTGAACTGGTTTACTCCGACGGTGAGAACGTACAGAGCGTAGTCATCCCTCTGGAAGACACAACTCCTTACGGCAGAAAGACGATCTCCTTCGACTTCCCTAAGGGAATGAAGTGGGCACGTGTACTTGCGACAGATATCGCCGGCAACTCCGCCTTCGGTATGCCTGTACATTTCAAGAAATAATTACCCCTTTAGACAAATATCACGGAAAAACTGCAGCCATCTCCTGACTGCAGTTTTTCCTTTGTTTATGAACGATAAATAAACTGTGTTATTCTGTTTCTCTGCGTATTGTATCTACGATATTCTTATAGCCGTCATACAGGATATTTACCGGCTGTCTGACCATGAAATGCGTGATTCCGGTGATGGCTTTATACTTGCCTGCTGTTTCCGGATGGTTGATGGTTACCGAACAGCTCTTTCCCTTGCGTGTACAGATCTCTGCGACTTCCAGTACTGCCTGTTCTACCAGGGGATGATCCTGTTGTCCGGAGACTCCTTTCGCATTAGCCAGATCTGATCGTCCGACATTGATCGTATCGATTCCTTCCACATCCAGGATTTCTTCAATATTCTCTACCCCTTCTATACTTTCAATGATGGCAGAGATCACCAGTTCTTCATTCTTCGCCTTGGTATCGACAGGACCGAAACAGGCATAGCGATTTGCGCGGACATTCGGGCATACACCACGGATTCCTTCCGGGGCGTAATATGCGTTCCTGACTGCTGTACGGGCGATTTCCGCGTTATCTACATTGGGTATACGTAATGCGGATACACCAAGATCCAGGACTTTTGCGATCGTGGATGCGTCATCTGCTTCTACTCTGGCCATGACTGCCATCCCGCAGCTATCCGCCGCCATGATCATGGGTCTGAGATCTGCCACCGTCAGACCGTCATGGATCAGATCCAGGATTACGTAATCCAGTCCTGCATACTTTAGTACTTCAATGATTTCCGGGGATGGTATGGTGATGTAACAACCGGTAAATTTCTTCTCTGATTCCAGTAATGAACGGAATGTTCTGCGCATGTTTCTGTACCTCCAAAAAGAAAAGGGATATACCCTTCTCTGTTATTCATCTTTTAATTTACGGCTTTCGTACTGGTCATAAACCTTGGATACAGAAGTATGATTCTGTATTGCGTCAATGGTTTCGGCCAGGATATCCGCTACCGATAATTCAACAATCTTGGTGGTTCTGGCTTTCTTTTCCGGACTCAGAGGAATTGTATCAGCCATAACCAATTCCTTGATTGCGGACTGTTCAATCAGCTCTACAGCGTTCTTGGAGAAGATACCATGAGTGATTGCCGCATAGACTTCCTTGGCACCATGTTCCGCTACGATATTACATGCCGCGCACAAGGAACCTGCTGTATCACAGATATCGTCAATAACGATCGCATATTTATTCTTGACATCACCGATAATACTCTGAGCTTCCACCTCATTAGGTCTCGGTCTTCTCTTGTCTACGATGGCAATCGGGCAGTTCAGAATCTCTGCAAGTCTGCGCGCTCTTGTAGCTCCGCCATGATCCGGGGAAACAACAACCAATTCATTTTCCGGGAAGTCCTTCTTCATGAAGTAATGTCCCAGAAGCGGTGTAGCTGTCAGGTCATCGATCGGGATATCAAAGAATCCCTGGATCTGTGCCGCATGGAGGTCCATTGTCACAATACGGTCAGCACCTGCGACCTGCAGAAGATTTGCGACTAACTTGGCTGTAATCGGCTGGTGAGCAGCTGCCTTACGATCCTGACGCGCATATCCGTAATACGGGATAATGACGTTGATTTCCGCAGCACTGGCTCTCTTCAGCGCATCAATTGCGATCAGTACTTCCATTAAGTGTTCCGTTACCGGTGAACATGTGGACTGTACCAGGAATACAGATCTTCCGCGGACGGTTTCCATCGGTGTTACCAGAATTTCCCCGTCAGCGAAATGATCAACCTTGATCTCTCCCATCGGTACATCTAGTTCTTTACAGATCTTTTCTGTCAAAGCTACACTTGAAGTCAACGCAAATATAATCGTCTCCTTAATCATGAATATGTCTCTCCCCCTGTTTTTGTTACTCTGCTTTGTCCCTGAAGCAGTTCAGATGTGCATATGGGCCAATTGTGGATCCATCTTTGATCGTACTGTCGATGATCTCACTGGCTTTAATCAGGCAATGACTGCCGACTGCTGTATTGACCAGATAACTTCCGGGAGTGATCGTTGTGTCATTCCCGACAGATGTATTTCCGTAAAGATACGTATCGGGATACAGGACGACATCTCTGCCGAAGGTTACCTGATGACCGATATACGTATGATCCGGATCAACCATGGTTACTCCCTTACGCATCCATCCCTCATTGATCTTCCTGCGTGAATAAGCATTGACCTTGGCTAATTCCACATTATCGTTTACACCCTGGACTTCCTCAGGATCCTCGGATAATACAGCTTTTACGATCTTCCCTTTTGATTTCAGAATCTCGACAAGATCGGTAATATAATACTCATTCTGCGCGTTGTTGTTTTTCAGTTCCTTCAGTCCGGCAAACAGGTCTTCATTGCGGAAGGCATAGATCCCGGTGTTGATCTCACAGATCTTCTTCTCTTCTTCGTTACAATCCCTGAATTCGACGATCTTTTCGATATTGCCGTCTGCGTTTCTGACGATCCGTCCGTAGGCTGCGGGATTCGCCAGTTTTACGGTCAGGACTGCCATATCTGCGTCATTGATTGCTTCGTATAATGCCTGGTAGGTCTTCGCTTCAATACATGGTACGTCTCCGTTGACGACCAGGGTGATGCCTTGTTCGTTTTCCAGCTGTCTGGCCTGCATTGCCGCATGTCCGCTTCCCAGCTGAGGTTCCTGTAGCGCGAATTCACAGCGTCCTTTCAGAGCTTCTTCCACAAGCTCGTGCTGGTAACCGACGATCGTAACGATTCTCTCTGCACCGGCTTCTTTCAGCTTGTCCAGAATAATCGATACCATCGGTTCGCCGCAGACTTCGTGCAGTACCTTTGGTGAATCGGAATGCATACGTGTGCCTTTACCTGCCGCAAGAACGATCGCATTCTTCATATTCGTCCCTCCCGTGTATGAATATTATACCCGAGAATAGGGTGTATTATGGGAATAATTTAGTCTTTTTTAGCATTTTACTGCTTATTTTGGCGCTTCTACAGGAATACTGGAATTGTATGCGCTTACGGTATCCATGACACCGAAGCATGCATATCTTATATCCGTGCAGAACTGAAAATATATTATAATAAGTAGTATTCTTAGAGTTTGAAGGGAGAATACCTATGTCTTGTACAACCATTTTAGTCGGAAAGAAAGCTTCTTACGACGGTTCTACCATGATTGCGAGAAACGATGACGGTTTCTATGATGTCAAAAAACTGATCGTTGTCAATCCGAAGGATCAGCCTCGTAAATACAAGAGTGTCATCAGTCATCTGGAGATTGAATTGCCGGATAATCCTCTGCGTTATACCTCTACGCCAAGCGTTGACCTGAAATACGGAATCTGGGCAGCCAACGGGATCAATGAATTAAACGTAGCCATGACTGCCACAGAGACCATCACTTCCAACCCGAGAGTACTCGGCGCAGATCCCCTGGTACGTTATCAGGAGAAGAAATCCCGTAAGGATAAAGATATCCCCGGCGGTATCGGAGAAGAAGATCTTGTCGTACTTGTGCTGCCGTATATCCGCAGTGCCAGAGAAGGTGTGTTACGTCTGGGATCACTGCTGGAACAGTACGGTACATCGGAAACCAACGGTATCGCGTTCAGTGACCAGGATGAGATCTGGTGGCTGGAAACTATCGGCGGACATCACTGGATCGCCAAGCGTGTAAAAGACGAAGAATACGTAATTATGCCCAACCAGTTCGGTATCGATAGTTTTGACTTCGACGACGCGTTTGGGGCAGGTAAGGAACATCTGTGTTCCAAAGACATGAAGGAATTCATGGCGAAAAACTTCTTGGATCTGAATCTGGATGGCACATTCAATCCCCGCTATGCGTTTGGTTCGCATTCCGATTCTGATCATATCTACAACACTCCGCGTGCCTGGTTCATGGGCAGATACTTCAACCCGAATACTTACCGCTGGGATGGGGAAAACGCTGACTTCCACCCGCAGAGTGATAATATCCCCTGGTCTTTCGTGCCGGAAAAGAAGATCACAGTAGAAGATGTGAAGTATATCCTCTCTTCGTATTACCAGGGAACGTTGTACAATCCGTATACAAGCGCAGACACCTACAAGAGAGCGATGTATCGTTCCATCGGTATCAATCGTACCGGTGTCATGGCGATCCTGCAGATTCGTCCGTACATGCCTGAACCTTTGAAAGGTCTTGAATGGATCTGTTTCGGCTCCAACGCGTTTAACGCGGCACTGCCTGTGTATGCCCAGGTGGAGAAGATGCCTAAGTATATCAGTGATGTCAGTACGGATACTTCCACGGAGAATTTCTACTGGGGAAGCCGTCTGATTGGTGCATTGGTCGACCCGAATTACGCGACCTGCATTCAGCTGGTGGAACGTTACCAGAGCGCGATAGCCAATCAGGGACACCAGATCATCAACGAATATGACAAGAAGATGATTGAAGCGAATGACTTCACCCTGATGAACGAAGCGAACGAGAAGCTCTGCGCCATGGCCAGAAAAGAGACGATCAATACCCTGAACAAGGTTCTCCACGATGCCAGCACACATATGAAAAACGGATATAACCGGGCAGATAACTAATATATACTGGTTATTAATTTGAAATAAGCCATGTCTGTACATCAGGCATGGTTTTATTATCAAGTCATATTTCCAGTTATCCTGTCATTCTGTATTATTAGTTGTAGATATATGCAGTAACTAATCAAGGAGGATACCATGAACCAAGTTGTGTCAGTATACTTCAGTCCTACCCACACCTGCAAAAGAACTGTCCAGGCTTTCTGTAAAGGAACCGGACTACCCGTACAAGAATATGATCTTACCTGCCCTTCAGGCAGAGAAGTTCCTGTCGTATTACCGGAGGATGCGTTAGTTGTCCTGTGTGCGCCGGTATACGGAGGTCACACGGTTAAACTGTTCATGAATGAACTGCAGAAGGTCCATGGAAACGGACAACCTGCGGTAATCATCTCTGTCTACGGCAACCGTCACTGTGACCTGGCATTACTGGATCTGTATACTGCGGCAGTCAGCTGCGGATTGCGTCCTTTTGCGTGGGGTTTGTTCATTGGTGAACACTCTTTCACTTCCCGCATACAGACCGGAAGGCCAAACGAAGAAGATCTGAATACTGCCGTGGAATTCGGCAAAGAATGCGTACAGAAATATACCGAAGAATCTGTGCTGAAAGAAGAAGACATCCCGCAGCGTCCGGTTGACTACGGTATGATCGGTATGCATGGACAGCGTCTTGGCCACCTGACGCCGAACCGCCCGGTTCCGGCAGATAACTGTGTTCAGTGCGGAATCTGCGCTTCTGTTTGCCCTCTTGGCTTGATTAATCCAAAAGATAGTAATGATATTCAGGAGAACTGTATGAAGTGCGGTGCCTGTGTCAAAGCGTGCCCGCATCAGGCTATGTGTTTCCCTCAGGAAGACTTCCGTATCGTACAGGAAGATTGCATACAGGAATTCGGCAGTGATGAACATGTGCCGGAATACTATATCTCAGTTGCGTAACGGATTGAGGTGTATTTAAAGTAACCTTTTATTCCTATAGCCAGTACTGCCGAGGATGAACAGAAAGAATTATTACACCCTGATCATACAGTCAGACATTTCGTTATTAACGAAGATAATACTAACCGGATAACTATGAGAAAGAAAACCAGACAATTGTCTGGTTTTACTTGTTTATTTCCTTTGATATAATCCCCGGGCATACCAGGCAGGCCATTTATTTATCAATATCCGGAATCTGTCCAATCCATTTAACTAAAGCATTTGTCTTGTGCTCTCGCGCATATACTTCAGCTTCATCATATTTTTGTTGTTCAATCAGATTAATCAGGTTCAGGTGTTCCTCATAGGACGTGGACATTCTTGCCGGAACAAGTGTAAACGCACTTGCCATAAACACCCATCTCTCCCATAGTTGTTCAATCAGGTTGATCAGATATTTATTCGGTACATAAGAGAATATGTAATAGTGAAAATCCTGGTTTAATTTCGAATATTCTTCATCATTCTGGTTGATATATGCCTGATGCATTTCTTCATTGATCCTGCGAAGTTCTCTTATTGAAGCCGGGGAAAGATAATCAATAGCACAACGTGTTGCGTAACCTTCCAGCGTTCCGCTTACCTCCGCGATATTATTCAAAAGTTTCTTTGTTATTCCGACTACAGTCGCTCCTTTATTTGCCGTAATAACAACATATCCTTCACTCTCGATCCGCCGCAAAGCTTCACGTACAGGAATTTCACTGGTTTGGCATGCTTTGGCAACCTGACTGATAATAATACGGTCACCAGGTTTATAATTCAGCTTAGCGATTTCTGAAAGAATATAATTGTATATCTCATCAACTTTGGATCTTGTTTGATTCATAGACACCTTTCCAGGATATGTATATATCGTACATATATATTTTATTAATTTGACTCTAAAAATCAAATTATCAGCTCGTATAGTTTAAACTTCCGGAAACATTCAGGTGAGTTAAACTTTTTTATTTTTACTGTTGCATGCACAATTATATCATATATAATATGTATATATCA
>JAFWFE010000013.1 GCA_017512555.1 Solobacterium sp.
CTGTTGCTTCACTGTTTCCAGTGCCTTTTCGTTCAGTCGTTGTAGGTGAATATTCTTCCTAGGCGTTACCCTCCGCAGGGCTTCCGCCGTGTATTAGAAAAGGTTTTACTTGGGCAGATATTGTTTACCCAAAAATGATGTAGTCCCGCTTTCCGTGTCATACCAGAATACGACGATCGGAAAACCGAAGATTCCCTGGCGGACTCTTGGATCGGCGATCTTCTCACGCGTCTGGAATGGCGAAAGATCACAGAAAAGCTTTACCAGTTCGACGTTATTTGCGCCTTCTGAACTCGCCACATCCGCTTTCAGCACGAACCGGTTGAACGGAATGATGGATGTATCCAACGCAAATGTATCTTCATGTCTTCCGGATGCAGTCATCTCGAAACCACTCTTAAACTGCAGGTCATAATTCTTCCGTGCATATGGCGCAGAAGAAGTTCCCTGAACGTTAATCTGACAGCCCGAGAATGTGAACGATTTTGAAGGATTCACCGGATCGACATAGGAGCCGGTGATGGTCTTCTTGTCCCCCTTGTACTGAGGAAGCTGTGCCGCCTCAAGCACCATATAGGGAAGATCAGACGGAAGTTTTGAAATAACGATATTGCCGTACGCATCATAGACATTGTTGTGGGTATACCGCCTGAGCATAAGTGCTCCATCCTGGGTATCCGCGATCCAGTTATCCATCACCTGCTTACGGCTAAGGTCATTATCGTAAACACGGATACAGTAGATATCCATCCCACAGGTAGAGCTTCCGATTGTGATCGGAGTTGCTACAGCCTGAGAGAAGTCATCGTCTGCCGGATACTGCACTACCCCGGAAGGAATGCCGTTGATGTATACGAGCAGGAGTCTGTTTTCAGACCGCTTCTCACATACGAAGGTAATCCGGACATGTTCGTCCTCTTTGTACTGCATGGAGATTTCGGACTGTTCCGAAGTCAGCGTCGCTTTCTGCGGTGTCATTACAAGACCGCGCCCACCGCTGATACAGGACAGGATTACCGAGTCATAATCAAGTACCTGCCTGGTTGCGAATTCAATCTCAATCGTTTTACCGGAGGCTCTAAAGTCACTGGCAAACGGCATATACGGAATGGTGACTCTGGCGCTTCCCATAACGCGAAGAACCGTAATACCGTCTTCATCTCGGAGCCATCCATCTGACGCCCAGTTGAAACCAGAGAAACTTGCGGCGATCTGATTCACCCCTTCTCCAAATGTCCATACAGCAGGATTTGCTTCGTTATTGGAACGTGACCGTGAAGTTAAATACAGAGCCAGGTCTTCTGTTTCCGCATAGCAGTCAATATTTGCCGGAGTTACCGTCAGATTGATCGTTTTGGTTACTGATCCGCTCCTGAATACAATCGCTACCGGACCAGAGTTATTCAGCTGATAACTGAAGATCTGTTTGGTCCTGTTAACTGATATCTGGGAAATAACGTTTCCTGCAACGCTGATTGACACATCACTCATCTGAGAGTTTGGTGTATAGACCAGATAAGGAATATTCACCGTCGCAAACTGCATAACGGTCAGTTCGTTGTAACTGGATGCGATTACCGTTGTTTCGTTAAGAAGCTGCGTCCAAACGATCTCGAAATACAATTCATTCGAGCGGACCGTATTTCCGTTTACTGTTGCCTCAAAATACACGCGGAGAGAATGTGCGCCATGTGTCTGGGCAGGAATGACGTAAGTCTGCTGTCTTCCTGATACCGAAGTCGTGACGGTTTCCAGCGCTACTCCATCCAGGATGAAGTGAACTGTTTTTGATACTGCCCCATAAGGAGTATAAGGAAAAGCCAGCACTCCATTCTGAACTGTGGAATCGTCAAAGGAACTCGTCACATACAGTTCAATGACGGAAATGTTGTAATTCTTGACCCTGCTGTTTCCGTAAGAATCAGAGATCATCAGCTGGACCGCGTTAGAA
>JAFWFE010000014.1 GCA_017512555.1 Solobacterium sp.
AAAACGAATTGGTCATGCATCTCCCAAAGTCACTATGGAACGTTATGCTCACATTTTCGACAACAAACAGTCAGCTTCACTGGCAGCGTTAAACAGCCTTGTAAAGAAGAAAAAGAAGTAATTATATGGCAACTCCAGAATGCTGAATTTGAAAAAGTACAAACTTTCTGCAAACTTTTCGGCTGGTGATATCAAAAAATCCGCATAACAATGCGGATTTTTGACTTCATGGTGCCGCTTGGCAGAATTGAACTGCCAGTTCAGCATTACCATTGCTGCGTATTGCCATTATACTAAAGCGGCGTGCCCTTATATAATATCAAATCATGCTGAGAAATCAATAATCAGTGATATTTTTTAATTCCTCGTAGATGATGTGTACGGGCAGTCCCATGATGGCGTAGAAATCCCCGTGGATCTCTGTGATGTACCGGCTTGCGAGTCCCTGGATCGCGTAAGCACCGGCTTTGTCGTAAGGTTCATCCGAAGAGACATAGTCCTCGATTTCCTGCTCAGACAGTTCATCAAAGACGATGTCATTGATACTGAGATAAGAAAATTCACGGCGTGAACTCAGGATACTCAGACCGGTATATACCTGATGTGTACGTCCGGATAATACCCGTAACATACGTTCTGCGTCTTCCCGGTCCTTTGGCTTACCCAGGACTTTCTGATCGATGGTGACGATCGTGTCACTGCCGATGATAATGCAATCCGGATGCTTATCCAGAACGGCTTTTGCTTTCCGGTAGGCTAAGCGCTGAATTTCCTCTGTCAACGCTTTGAAAGGATCAATGGTTTCGTCAATATCCGCGGTTTCTACAGTAAAAACGATCCCGGTACGGGATAACAGTTCTCTGCGGCGGGGTGAAGCACTTGCAAGAATAATATTTTTCATAGGAGTATAATAGCACAGTCTTGGTGGTAAAGTGTAATTTCGATGATATAATATCAAAAAGGGCGAAAGGAGTTCCATAATATGAACAAACCTACTTTAGTTATTTTAGCTGCCGGTATGGGAAGTCGTTACGGAGGACTGAAACAGATTGACGGTGTCGGCGCACATAACGAACCGATTATTGATTTCTCCATTTATGACGCATATCAGGCTGGTTTCGGCAAAGTTGTGCTGATTATCAAGCGTGAACATGAAGAATTATTCAGAAAGAATCTTACGGATCGTATTGAGAAGTACATGGAAGTAGGTTTTGCGTATCAGGATATGAATGATATTCCTGAGGGTATTGAGATTCCGGAAGGAAGAGAAAAACCCTGGGGAACCACGCATGCGTTACTTGCATGCAGAGGCGTGGTCAATGAGCCGTTCGCGATCATCAACGCGGATGATTTCTACGGAAAAGACGCGTATGTCGTCATGCATGACTACCTGGTGAATGAAATCCAGGACGACCAGTATGCGATGGTTGGATACCAGTGCATCAAGACCCTGACAGAACATGGAAGTGTTACCAGAGGCGTATGCCAGCAGGAAGACGGATATCTTTCCCACATCGTGGAGATCCAGAAGATCGTTCTCCGCAACGGCAGGGCATATTATGCGACCGAGGGTGAGTGGAAACCGCTGCCGGACAACACACTTGTGTCCATGAATTTCTGGGGCTTTACACCGAAGATCTTCGAAGAATGCAAGCCGGTATTTGACAACTATCTGGCCAGTGCAATCAAGAAGAACCCGATGAAGTGTGAACATGTTATTCCTACGGCTGTCGGTGAACTCGTGGATGATAACGTGTGTACGGTAAAAATGCTTTCCAGCAAGGATCAGTGGTTTGGCATCACCTACCAGGAGGATAAACCCGGAGTGGTGGAAAAGATCGCGAAGATGCGTGAAGAGGGTATATACCCGGATAATCTTTGGGAATAAAACCAGCTTAGCTGGTTTTTTTTATCGTAATGAATATCCTTGCCGTAAATATGCTATAATTCCAAGAGTGAGGAAAGAAAACATTGTCTACAACTACTTTTAATTTTGAAAACATACGAATGATCACAACCATGTTTGTGGATATATTCATCATGTGGTGGGTGTTTTATTTTGCGATACGGCTAGTCTTGCCGAATCAGCGTACCAGGCAGATCTTCAAGGGTATCCTGCTTGTTCTCCTGGTTGACGGTGTCGCAAAGTTCTTTGGCCTGAAAACCCTGGAATACGTGATGGAAATCTTCCTGAACTGGGGAATTCTGGCAATTATCATTATCTTCCAGCCGGAGATACGTTCACTTCTGGAGAGAATGGGTAAGACCAATTACTTCTCAAGAATTAATACATTGACCGGAAATGAAAAAGAGAATCTTGTCAATCAGATCGCTACAGCCGTGGTTTTGTTATCCAGAGACCAGACCGGAGCATTGATTTCGATTGAACAGTCCTATTCCCTGGAAGGATATGTTGAGACAGGTACAAAACTGAATTCCACTGTTTCCGCAGAACTCCTGACTTCGATCTTTGTGACATCCACGCCTTTACATGACGGTGCGGTAATCATTCAGGGTGACCGTATAGCCTGCGCAAGCGCGTACTTCCCGCCGACAAATCTGGAATTACCTTCCCGTTACGGTGCCCGTCACAGAGCCGCAATCGGTATCAGTGAGATCACGGATGCGGTGACGATCGTTGTTTCGGAAGAAACCGGTGGTATCAGTATTGCGGAAGGCGGAAAACTGATGCCGGTGACAGAAAAAGAACTGAGAGATCATCTGTTACGTGTGATCTGCGGCGAAGAGACGGAAGTACGTTCCGGTCAGAATCCGCCGAAAGAAGCAGCCCGGGAAGTCGTTATCGAAGACAGAAAAGTATCCAACGGAGATACCGGTGTATTAAAGAAACTGGCAATCAAGAAACAGGAAACAGAGCAGAATAACGCCAAGTTAGTCGCGGAAGAAGTTGTTCCGGCAGAAGTTACCAAGGAAGAACAATCTGTAGAGATCGTTGATGATGAACCGAAGAAACATCATTTCTCCTTGTTTGGTCATAAGAAAGAGACTGCAGATAAAGATGCGATGAAAGAAATAGAAAAGGATGCGGCAGATATCAAACTTCCGAAGAAGAAAGAGAGACCTGTACCAAGCTATCCTGAACAACATACAGATATTACGGAAAAGGCGGCTGTTCCGGCCGTGGAAGAAATTGAGCAGAAGGTTACTGAGCCGGTACCTGTACAGGAACCTGTCTTTGAACCTGAACCTCAGCCTCCGGTATATTCAGAACCGGAAGTACAGCCAGAACCGGAAGATACCTCTTCCATGCGCCGGATGAGCGCGGAAGAAGTACGCAGGGCAAGGGAAGAAAGTATGCGCAGGCTGGCAAATATCGGTAAGGAACCGAAACCCGAACCCATACCGGAACCTGAGCCTGAACCTGTCTTTGAACCCGAGCCTGTACCTCAGTCTCCGGTATATCCGGAACCGGAACCCGAGCCGATTTTCGAACAGACGGAAGAAGTCAGAGAACCGGAAGTGTTTGACACGACCAAGATCGATATTACAAGTATCGTGGATTTGAACAATGATCTGGAACAGACATTGAGCATGGTTGATTCTCTGAAACCCGAAAAGAAGAGCAGATCCTCTTACAAAAAAGGAGGTGAAGCATAATGTCGGAAAGAAATCGCAGAAATGACACAAATAAACCTGTGGATGCCAATAAGACACAGCTGGCTAATCAGATTGCTTCACAGAGCCAGAAAGTAGCGAACAGCACGTATCAGCACATTGAGGATACACTGATTCGTCTGATCCGCTGGTTCTCGGCAGCCATAGACAAGACGTTATTTAACCGCAGATTGACCAAGATCGTATCTCTTGCGTTAGCTATAGCTTTGTATCTGGTAGTGAATTTAGACTCCAATCTTTCGCTGTATACCAATCCTCTGACTACCGCAAAGGTACTGCGGAATGTCTCCGTGACAGCGAAATATAACACCGATACATTTGAACTCAGCGGATTGCCGTCGCTGGCAGATATTACGATCACCGGTGACGCAACCAATGTAACCTCGGCTTCCAATGCCAAGGGAGTTGTTGTGGCAGACCTGGAAGGACTGACCGAAGGTACGCATCAGGTGAAGCTGACGACCGAAGGATTCGGTGACAGTGTCTCGATCAAGATTGATCCGTCCAACGTGTATATCACGCTGAAGAAGAAGACTACCCGGCAGTTTGACCTGACGTATGATTTCATCAATCAGGATAAGATGGATAGTATTTTCAGTGTTTCCGAGCCGGTCTTTGAGTACCAGAAAGTCAATGTACGTGCGTCCAAGGATACTTTGGATTCCATCGCGTTTGTCAAGGCACTGATCGATGTGGCAGGGCAGACCGGTGACTTTACGCAGGAAGCGAAACTGATTGCCTATGACTCTTCCGGACAGCCGGTAAATGCGGATATCTTCCCGAACACGATCAACGTTACGGTACCGGTTACTTCGCCGAACAAGACGGTTCCGATTGAGATTGAAGTCAGCGGCACGGTGCCGGAGGGACTGGCAATCTCTGAAATTACGACAGATCAGCAGACTGTAACGATCTATGGTTCTGAATCTGTTCTCGGTCAGATTGACAAGGTTATCGTGACATTAAATGCGACAACGATTACCAAGGATTCCACCTTACTGCGTCCGATCACTCTTCCGGCAGGGGTGAATTCCAGTAATATCAACCAGATCACCATCAACGTTAAACTGGATGAAGGCACGAGCAAAACTCTGGATAATGTTAATATTTATTTCCGTAACAATATCAATAACTACAAAGCTTCTCATCCGGAGAACAAGTCTACCACATCGGTAACTGTCTACGGTACGGAAGAGAATATCGCAAAGATTACTGCAGACATGATTTATGTGTATGTGGATATGAAGGATGCCAAGCCTGGTCTGAATGAGTTTACCTTGATGGTAGATCAGCCGACAGATGGTCTGGTGAAGTATAACCTGACAGAATCCACGTATACATTGAATGTTCTTGGTGAACAAAATCCGGAAACGAATGAAAGCGGAGGAGATGTAAACAATGGGTAAGTATTTTGGAACTGACGGAGTTCGCGGAAAAGCGAATGTTGATCTGACAGCGTATCGCGCATTTCAGGTAGGAAGATATCTCGGGTGGTATTTCAGCAAGGAAGGCAAGCAGAATATCATCATCGGGAAAGATACGCGTTTATCTTCAGATATGCTGGAGAATGCGCTGGCAGCCGGAATATCCAGTGAAGGATGTAATGCCTATCTGGTGGGTTACGGACCTACACCGATGATTTCCTATCTGGTACAGGTAGAGGATTTCTGCTGTGGTGCCATGATCAGCGCAAGTCATAATCCTTTCTACGATAACGGAATCAAGATATTCTCCAAAGACGGACTGAAGATGTCTTCAGATGTTGAAGATCTGATTGAAGAGTACATCGACGGGAAGGTGGATCTTGAGTTCAAGAGTGGTGATGAGATCGGTAAGGTCATTCAGTATCCGGAAGGACTGGAACACTATCTTGAATGGATCGAAGAAGAATTTGCGGTTGATCTGCAGGGTTACCGTTTAGCTGTAGATTGCGCTAACGGTTCCAGCAGTGTTACTGCCAAACATGTACTGACCGCATTCGGCGCTGACTGCACGATGATGAATGACACTCCCAACGGAATCAATATCAACACAAAATGCGGCTCCACACATCCGGAGAAACTGCAGGATATCGTAAAGAGCGGAGAATTTGACCTTGGTCTGGCGTTTGACGGAGACGCAGACAGAATGATCATGGTTGCGCCGAACGGTGAACAGATCACCGGTGATCATGTATTATATGTGACAGGCAAGTATTACCGTGACCTCGGTGTTCTTGCGAACAATACGGTAGTAACGACGGTAATGGCGAATCTGGGCTTGTTCAAGGCGCTGGAAAGAGAAGGCATCCACGCTGAGCAGACACAGGTCGGTGATAAATATGTCTACGAGAAGATGTGCGCAGACGGAGATATCGTCGGCGGCGAACAATCCGGACATATTATCTTCAGCGAACATGAAAGAACCGGTGACGGACTGGTAACCGCGCTGATCTTCCTGAAGATCATGAAGGAACTGAATAAGACAGCTCTTCAGTTATGTGAAGGACTGAAGATCTATCCGCAGTTACTGGTAAATGTCAAAGTCTCCGACAAGAAGAAAGCCATGGGGGATGAAGACGTCAAAGCCGCGATTGATGAGGTGAATCAGACACTGCACGGTAACGGACGTCTGCTGGTAAGACCCAGCGGTACAGAACCACTTGTCCGGGTTATGGCAGAAGCGGAAACCGATGAGATCTGTGAACGGGAAGTCGAGAAAATCGCACGGATCGTCAGAGAAAAATACGGAATTGAATAAAGGCGTTTATCGCCTTTTTCATTCCGTGCTAAAATGAACACGGTGATAGTATGAAAAAAGTAATTGGTGTTGTTGAAGACGAACGTGATTTAAATGAACTTGTAAAGTTGTATCTTGAACATGAAGGGTATGAAGTCAGATCGTATCTTACTTTTGATGAGGCTGCCTTGCATACTTCGGATGAAGATGTACATCTCTGGATCCTGGATATCATGCTTGGAGAAAAGAGCGGGTTTGATCTGATCGAAGAGATCCGCATGTATAATCCGGATACACCGGTGATCTTCATGTCGGCACGAGATAAGGAATTTGACCGGATCATTGGTCTGGAAAAGGGGAGTGATGACTACATCACCAAGCCTTTTTCACCTAAGGAATTAGTGCTGAGAGTCAATAATGTCATGCGTCGTACGTATAAAGATGAAACGATCAATATCTCTGTGGATGGTTATATCATTGATGAGACACAGAGAATTGTTAAGTATAAAGATGAAGTTATCGATCTTACGACGAAAGAATTTGATTTGTTAATGTTGTTTGTGCGCAACAGGGGTACTGCCTTTACCCGTGAACAGATCCTGGAACGTGTATGGGAGACGAACTTCTTCGGGAATGACCGTGTAGTGGATGATACGATGCGTCGTCTGAGAAAGAAGATGCCGATGCTGACGATACATACAATTTACGGTTTTGGATACAGACTTGGGTAATGAAAAGAATACATCTTTGGATCAGAGAATTAAGTCTTACACAACAACTTCTGTCGATTGCTTTCCTGGCAATTGCGGGATTTATTGTGTTTTTATCCGTGTTTCTGACTCCTTCCGTGGACGCTTTTACGGAAGAAGAAATGTACAGGGTGATCCATACCGCGCAGGATTACTATATCTCTTATCATCAGATCACAGATTCAGAGAGTAATTATCGTAAAGATGAAGATGTCATCCACGTTCTGTATGACGAGGATCAAGACCGGTTCTTAATCAGTGAAGAGAACATGTTATATGAAGATCTGCAAGACCAGATTCGTTTGAATATCGCGTCAGAGACACCGGAAACAGACTATATCTATACGCGTAAGAATGGTTTGTTCAGACGCTCGGATAAGATCTTGTATTCTATCATCCCGCTGAAAGATGATCATTACCTGATCACATTACTGCCTGCGTCTTATGAGAATGCTTTCCGTGGTTCACTGATGATCAACGTGGTAAATACCAATCTTCTGGTTGTGGCAATCTTGTTTGTTGTTTTGATTCTGTGGGTCATCTCCCTGATCCGGCCGCTGTACCAGATCCGTTCGTATATTATGAAAATCAAGAATGATGAACCGGCGGTATTGAATATCCAGCGCAGAGATGAGATTGGTGAGGTCGCGGACGCTTTGACAGAGATGGAAGCGGAATTATCCAAACAGAAACAGGAAAAACAGGAGATGATCCAGAACATATCCCATGACCTGAAAACACCGATAGCGACGATCCGTTCCTACGGAGAGAGTATCAAGGATGGTGTATATCCTTACGGTACTCTTGATAAATCCATCGATGTGATCATCGAACACGCAGACAGATTGGATAAGAAAGTACGCAGTCTTATTGCCTTGAATAAGATGGATTATCTTCTGGATGATCTGCCGGAAGGCAATAACCTGAATATGAATCAGATCATTGAGAAAGTATTGTTATCTCTGAGTGTGATCCGTCCGGAGATCGCCTTTGAAAGAGACATGGAAGAAAATGTCATGTTCCATGGGGACGAAGATCCCTGGCGTATCGTTGTGGAGAATCTGATCGATAACGCATTGAGATATGCGAAGACGACAATTCAGATCGTCCTGCGTGAAAATGAACTGAAGGTAATCAATGACGGTAAACAAATTAGTGAAGACAGAATGAATACACTGTTTCGTCCGTATGAAAAAGGTACTGATGGTAAATTCGGTCTTGGACTGGCAATCGTATATAAGGTCACAACGACTTACGGATACCGTGTAGCTGCGGAGAATCTGAAAGACGGTGTATGTTTCAGGATCTGGAAAGAAACATCAAAAAAGGATAAACAACGAAAGAACAGTAAGAAATAACCTCCGGGTTATTCTTAACGAACAGAGGATAACATAGTACAATAAGCGATATGACAGAGTTTGGTATATTCAACGGAGTGAAGACTGCCTGGCGTCACTCAGGAAGCGGCAGAGATGTGATCCTGCTGCATGGATGGGGGCAGAATATACAGATGATGCAGAAGATTGAGGAACATCTTCAACCTTTTTTCTGTGTCTATAATCTGGATTTTCCAGGATTTGGACAGAGTGATGATCCTCCTGCAGCCTGGGGCATCGAAGATTATGAGAGATTCCTGGAAGACTTTATTGAAAAGAACGGCATTCAGGAACCGGTCATCATTGCGCATTCTTTCGGATGCCGGATTGCCATACTCCATGCCTCAGAACACAAAGTACGGAAAATGTGCCTGACCGGAGCTGCCGGTATCCGTGAGAAACAAGGTTTTGCCCGGAAACTGAAGACCAATACCTTCAAGGCAGGACGGTGGATCCTGGAAAAGACCGGTCAAGGAGAACTGATTGAGAAACTGAAAAGACAAAACGGATCGGAAGATTACCGCAATGTGTCAGGAGTCATGCGTGATACCTTTGTCAAAGTCGTAAACAGTGATATATCTCCGGTATTGAACAAGGTTACCTGCCCGGTATTACTGGTATTCGGCGAATATGATCAGGCAGTGCCGCTCTGGATGGGACAGAAGATGGAACAGGAGATGAAGGACGCAGCTCTTGTTGTCTTTGAAAATGATGATCACTGGGCTTACTGGCACCAATACGAGAGATTTAACCGAGTTTTAGACGCATTTCTGAAAGGGGATAAACAATGAAATATATCTATTTCCTCATCTTATTAGTACATGCTTTTATACCCCTTAAACATGCGCTTCATATGTTCCAGCAGAATCGTTATGAATTTCAGCGGTATACATCCTGGCTGAAGGAGAACTTCAAGGTCGTATGCAGAGATTCCGCAGTACAGCTGATCTGCTGCTTTATCGCGTTTTCTGCATTGTTTATGGATACGTATCCGCTTCTGCTGATCTTGCTTGCGGCAGCGGTAATCTATGTCGAAAACATGCAGGAAAAGCATATGAATTATATCAAGCCTCTGGTATATACCGACCGGGTCAAACGACAGATCGCGGTATCGTATATCCTTCTGGCTTTGCTTATTATTCTCTGTATCCGTGTAAAGAATGCGGTTCCCTGGCTCATCGCGTTCTTTATTGCGTCTCTCTTTCCCTGGCTGCTGATCTATCCCACGGCACTACTTACGCTGCCTCTGGAGAATGCGGTAAAGAAATGGTACCTGAATGACGCAAAGAGGATCCTGCGTGAACATAAAACGATGACGATCATCGGTATTACCGGAAGCTACGGAAAGACATCCACGAAGAATATCATTCAGTCAGTACTGTCAGAACAGTATATCTCCCTGATGACTCCGGCTTCCTACAATACACCGATGGGTATTACCAGAACCGTACGTGAAATGATGAAACCTGTAGACCAGGTGTTTGTCTGTGAGATGGGTGCAGACCACGTCGGGGATATTACAGAACTGATGGAATTTGTTCATCCTCAGATTGGTGTTGTGACATCCATCGGTCCTCAACATCTCTCTACCTTTGGTACCCAGGAAAACATCACGCGAGAGAAAATGCAGATGATTGAGATGTTACCGGCAGACGGCTGCGGAATCCTCAATTACGATAATCCCTTTATCCGCAACTGGAAGCTCAAAAACCCTGTAAAAACCATCTCCTACGGTATACAGAGTACAGATGCGGAATACCGTGCTGTAGATATTGAGTACGGTCCGGACGGATCAACATTCAAGATTGTACACGGGGATGAATCCTATGACTTTGAAACAAAATTACTCGGTGAACTGAATATCCTGAATATTCTGTCGGCAGTGTGCTGCGCGAGATATCTCGGCATGTCCTGGCCGGTGATCCAGAGAGCAGTGAAATCCACACACCAGGTGGAACACCGTCTGGAGATCAAGAAGATCAACGGCAGAGTGTTTATTGATGACGCGTTCAATGCCAATCCCACAGGTTCCAAGATGGCTCTTGACGTACTTTCAAAAATGCCGGGAAGAAGAATCGTTGTTACTCCGGGGATGATTGAACTGGGTGAGATGCAGGATCAGCTGAATAAAGAATTCGGCGCATACATGAAGGACAGGGCAGATGAGGTGATCTTGGTGGGTATTCATCAGGTAGAACCAATCTATGAAGGCCTGAAAGAAAGCGGATACGATATGGACCATGTCCTGGTCACGAATACGGTGAAGGAGGCATTTGCGCATCTCTGGCAGACCACCGACGGACATGAAACGATCCTGTTGGAAAATGACCTGCCGGATGCGTTTAACCACTGATGAAATGGGCTGTAATATCCACATGGAAGATGTCATATGAAGGGAATCTTCAGGCATCCGATATATTGAAGAATCAAGGGAATGCCGAAGAAGCGGTACTGCGCGGTATCGGTATAGTTGAAGATGATCCGTCTTTTCATTCGGTTGGATACAGCGGTTTACCGGATATTGAGGGACATGTCCGGATGGATGCGGGTTTTATGCATGGGCGCACACTGTCATTCGGGGCAGTAGGTGCCCTGGAAGGATTCCGGTCCCCTGTACAAGTCGCACATAAACTGGCAGAGAGGCCCACAAACAATTTTCTTGTTGGTGAAGGGGCGGCAGAATATGCCCGTAAACATGGTTTTGAAGAGAGAGATAATCTTACGGATGACAGTTATCAGCGCTATCTGGAGGAATCCGGAAAACTAAAACCGTTATCTGCGTATAAAGGTCATGATACGGTAGGATTTGTGGCATTGGACAGGAACGGTGATCTGGTCAGTGCTACGTCTACTTCCGGTCTATTCCTGAAGGATAAGGGAAGACTCGGGGATTCGCCGGTGATTGGCTGTGGATTCTACGCGGATAATGAGGCAGGAGCTGCGGCAGCGACAGGCCTGGGTGAAGATATCGCCAAGGGTGTTCTGTGTTACCAGGTGTGTACTTTGATGAAAAACGGGTATTCTGCGCAGTCTGCGGCGTCACAGGTAGTCAGTGATCTGACAAGAAGCCTGACAAAACGCAGAGAACATTGTGACAGTATCTCCTTGATCTGTATGGATAAAGAGGGGAATATCGGAGTAGGAACCAATATCCCGTTTGCGTTTGTCTGCGCGGATGATACACATCCGGCACAGTTATATCTCGCGGAACCGGCAGAAGGGGATACCAGGATCACACTGATTTCTGCCACCGAGATCTCCGGAATCGACTGATTCTGCCGGAAATAAACCAGATAAGAAAATTGTGGAAAGTTCTTGCTATTTCTTTGGCAGTTATGCTATATTTAATAAGCACTCAATCTAACAGATTTGGCAACTGTGAAGAAGTACTCAAGAGGCCGAAGAGGTGCCCCTGCTAAGGGCATAGGTCGGGTGACCGGCGCGAGGGTTCAAATCCCTCCTTCTTCGCCAGAATTGGTTCCGTGGTGTAGCGGTTAACATGCCTCCCTGTCACGGAGGAGATCGCGAGTTCGATTCTCGTCGGAACCGCCATGCGGCTGTAGTTCAATGGTAGAACGCCACCTTGCCAAGGTGGACACGAGGGTTCAATTCCCTTCAGCCGCTCCAGTGCAATTAAAAAACCGCATACAGCGGTTTTTTTCGTTTATAGAGCAGAGTACGGTTATTCTGCAGCTTCCAGAGCAATCTTCATCATATCTGTGAAGGATTTCTGACGTTCTTCCGCAGTGGTAACTTCATTCGATACCAGACTGTCGGAAATTGTCAGGATGCAGGCGGCTTTCTTGCCCAGCACGTTTGCGTTATGGAAGAGAGCGAAACTTTCCATTTCTACAGCCTTGCATTCCTTGTCTTCCACAACTTCCTTCATATGCTCGGCACCGCCTTCACGGTAGAAGACATCACTACTGTGGATCCTGCCTTCTCTCAGCGGGATATTCAGCTTTTTGGCAGCGTCACGCAGTCTCTGGTTCAGTTCCTCAGAAGGATACAGGGTATCACTTGTCTCACCAGACTGATATAACGCAAAGGAAGACTCGGAGTAGGAAGAAGTAGCCATGATGACATCATATAAATTCAAGTCAGCCGTATAGCATCCTGCTGAACCAATCCGGATGATGTTCTCTACATCATAGAACTTGAATAATTCATAGGAATAGATACCGATACTCGGCATACCCATACCGGAAGCCATCACGGAGACTTTCTTTCCGTGATAATACCCGGTATAACCCAGAACATTCCTGACACTGGTAACTAACTGCGCATCCTCCAGAAATGTCTCGGCGATGAATTTTGCCCGCAGGGGATCTCCGGGCATAAGAACTGTTTTTGCGAACTGACCTTTTTCAGCCGCATTATGAGGTGTAGACATACAGAATTCTCCTTTCAAATTTACAGAAAAAAGATATGAAGTTATTTCTTCATACCTTTGGCGCCGCCATCATTATAAGTTTCCAAAAGATTGGTATCGTAAGAGAATGTCATACGGTCACGACGACGTTTACGGTCAAGAGCGATTCTGACCAGTTCATCCATCAGTTCCGTAAAGGATAAACCACTTTCCTTCCACAGATAGAAAGCGAGAGATCCCGGAATCGTATTGATCTCATTCATGAATACAGTCTTGGTTTCCGCATCCATCAGGAAGTCGATACGGCATACACCGGAAGCACCGAGAATGCGGAAGGCATCCAGAGCGAGTTTCTGAATATATTCGGTTGTTGCTTCATCCAGAGGGGCAGGAACGATACGCCTTGTGCTTGCCATTCCTTCGGAAGCACCCTTGGTGTTACTCTGATACTTATCCTTGAAATCCAGCAGATCTTTATCTGATCCGACTTCTTCCAATACACTGACTCTGGCACTGAAACAGTCACCGAGAACAGAAGCGTTGATTTCACGAAGGGGTTTGACTACCTTTTCGGTAATAACCTTGAAGTCGTGCTGACGAGCTTCTTCGAATGCTTCGAGATATTCTTCGTCGTTATGTGCCACACTGATACCTACGCTGGATCCTGTACATGCCGGTTTTACGATTACCGGATAGATCAGCTTATGTGCCTTGCGAAGGATCTCATCAGGATGTTCATCCATTTCATGACCATAGACCCAGAACCAGTTGGTCAGAGGGAAACCATTGTCATGAAGAATATGTTTCTGCAGTACCTTATCCTGTCCTACGGCAGCGGAAATCACATCACATCCGGCATAAGGAAGCTTTAACATTTCCAGATATCCCTGGATCGTTCCGTCTTCACCGTTTGTGCCGTGCATGGCCAGAATTGCGACATCCAGAGTACCCAGGACTTTCTTTCCGAACAATGTCGTCTTTACGGGCTTGATCACAACCTGGTTATCTTCCTGCGCAAGCGTGATCTGTGTACACTGCGTGATCAGATGATCCAGATTCCGGTAATTGCGCATACCGATCAGCAGAGGAGAGGTAAACAACCTGCGGTCCTTTGCGACATAAATCGGAATAACGTCATACTTTTCTTTATCTAAAGCGGCAATGGCCTGATGACCGGTAATAATACTTACTTCATGTTCAACAGATTCACCACCGAAAAACACACCAACATTCAGTTTCATAAGAAAACCTCCGAAATCATTATAACGGAAAACAAGAGTGATAACATGATGAATTATCAGTTACATATAAAAGAAGTCATGTACCAGGGGTACGGGTCATGATAAAATTAGTCCAGGTAAACTATGCGGAAGAAAGCTCTTGTATTAGCCGGCGGAGGAACCCGCGGTGCTTATGAAAACGGTGCGGTACGTGCCTTGCGTGAATTAGGCAGGGATGACTGGAATATCGTTGCCGGAACTTCGATCGGCGCGCTGAATGCGGCACTGATTGTACAGAAAGATTATGACGTCATGAATCAGCTGTGGAAGACACTGACACAGGATATGATCGTTAACGGTGGTTTTACCACGGACACAAACATAGAAACAATCATCAATGAAAGAAACCTCCTGACATCCTTTTTTAAAAAATATGTAAAGGAGAAAGGCGCGGATATCACACCTTTTGCGGAAAAGGTACGCGCACTGTTTGATCCGGAGAAATTCTTTGCGTCAGACGTGGATTTCTGCTGCGTAACGGTTCACAACATTTCGCAGAAACCTGTATTTGTGACGAAAGAAATGATGCGGGAGAACGGTCCGGACTGGCTGTTGGCGTCAGCTTCGGCATTTCCGGCATTCCCGGTATACCAGATCGGAGAGAACAGTTATATTGACGGAGGATACTTTGACAATTGTCCGGTGGATATTGCCTTACAGATGGGTGCGGAAGAAGTGATTGCGATTGATCCTCACCATGAGCCCAACCATCCCAATTTCCTGCACAAGGAACATATTCACTACATCTATCCCCAGCATGACGCAGGTACCTTCCTCAGTTTTGACCGCAAGGTTCTGGATACCCGGGATACGATGGGATATCTGGATACCATGAAGTATTTTGGACGTTATGATGGTGTGAAATATACGTTTGAGATCATGTCTCTGCCGGAATATGTGGATACGATGTACCTGGATATCCTGAAGCTGGAAACCCGGATCAAGGTAGCTAACCGTATCAACGGCAGTTTCCGCAGCGCGGAGTATATCACGGATCATCTGGAATCCCAGCAGAACCGGCGCTTCCTGACAAAGAGACAGATATTCTTCGGCTTACTGGATAACCTGATGGATATGTGTAACGCGGATCTGGAGAAGATCTGGACGTATAAAGAAGCCAGAGATCTGATCGTTTATCATTTCCGTGACAGTCTTCGTGAAGACTATGAATCTCTGCCGGAACTGAATGCCGGATCGGTGATGAACTACCTGAGTTCACTGGATCAGAAAGGGTTGACAGAGAAGGTCCTGCACGGGATGTTGTATGACCAGATGAATATACCGGAGAATATCAGTCTTACGTTATATCCTTTTGAGATCATGTTAGCCAAGATGATCGTTTATCTGATGAAGGAACTGGGAAAGGAATAGTATGGAAAGAATTGCGTCTTTTGAAAAAGTGAGTTATGAAAGATTCAGGGAAGACTGGAAGAAGAACTATCCCGATACAGATGAAACAGAAATCCTGAGAATCTATGAAGGTATACAGATGCCCAGACGCGCGACCAGAGGCTCCGCAGGATACGATTTCTTTGCGCCGGCAGACCTGGTCATTCCTCCGGGAGAAGAAGCCCTGGTACCGACAGGTATACGTGTGAAGATTGCGACAGGATATGTGCTGATGTTATTCCCGAGAAGCAGTCTCGGGTTTAAGTACAGACTTCAGCTGAACAATACCGTTGGAATTATCGATTCTGACTATTATCTGGCAGAGAACGAAGGACATATCTTCTGCAAGCTGACCAACGATACCACCCGGAATAAGACCGTAGAGATCCATGCCGGGGCAGGGATGGTACAGGGTATATTTGTTGCATTTGGCATTACTGCTGATGACAATGTATCAGCAGACAGATTTGGCGGCTTCGGCAGTACAGACAAGAGGTAATTATGGAATATAAAGAAGAAATCAAACGTATATTCAGGGAAGAACCGATTCCGGAACATATCCTGCAGAGAATGCATGAATATGAACGCAGAAGATACGAAGTACCGGAGGAAACATTGATCAAGAGACCCTCACATATTGAGGGAATCAAGGCTTCTTCCGAAATAAACACAGGCGTACTGGACGCGGTGGCAGAAAAGATCCGGGTAGGAATGTCCACCCAGGAAATCGATGATATTGTCAGCGAATATACGTTATCTCACGGGGCAATCTGCGCACCGCTGAATTTTGAGGGTTATCCCAAGAGTGTATGTACATCCATCAACAATGAAGTTTGTCATGGAATCCCCAGCAGACATCGTCATTTACAGAACGGTGATATTGTCAACGTGGATGTGTCTACCATATACAAGGGATATTATAGTGATGCCAGCCGGATGTTCATGGTAGGCAATGTCAGCCCGCAGAGAAAAAAGCTTGTGGAAGAAACGAAGAGATGTCTGGAAATCGGTATTGAGGCAGCTCAGCCCTGGAATACCGTAGGAGATATCGGCTATGCCATTTCCAAATATGCACGTTCAAAGGGATATAGTGTAGTGACACAGCTGGGAGGACATGGCGTAGGCATAGAATTCCATGAAGATCCTTTTGTGTCCCATGTCGGGAAAAGAGGAACCGGAATGCTGCTGGTACCGGGTATGGTTATCACGATTGAACCGATGATCAATGAAGGACGTGCAGAGGTAGTTATTGACCCGTATAACGGATGGACCATTTATACAAAAGACAAATCTGACAGTGCGCAGTGGGAACACAGTATACTGATTACTGAAACAGGTAATGAGATTTTAACTTACTGAAAAGAGGGAAAAGATCATGAACGACAAGATTTATGTGACCGGGCACAAACACCCGGATACCGATTCAATCTGTGCCGCAATTACCTATGCCGCATTATTACGGCTGAACGGTCAGAATGGTGTAGCCTGCCGTCAGGGACCGCTGAATGAAGAAACAAAATATGTACTGAAGTATTTCGGATTGGAGAATCCCCCGCTGATTACGGATGCCCGGGCAAAACTGAAGGATATTGATCTGGATAAGCCTACACTCATCCGTAAGGATTCAACCGTGCATCATGCCTGGCATGTCATGCTCAGGACAAAGAACAGATCACTGTTCGTCATCGATGAACACAAGAAACTCTGCGGGATCTGTACTACCTCCAATCTGAGTTCCTATCGTCTTCAGGAGAATTCGCATATTCAGGAATTGCTGTCTACCGCAACCCTGGAGAATATCGCCCGTACGGTAGGAGGAAAAATCCATGTCTCTGCAGAACCGTTCCATACCAACGGGAAAGTCCAGGTCATCACCCTGGAAGGGAAGGAATCCGGAGCTTTTGGACTTGAAGGAGGAATCTCCATCATGTCCAGCGGTAAGGACAAGCAGATCTTTGTCATGCGTCAAGGCACGAAGTGTCTGGTTCTGACCTGCGGAGAAAAAGCAGACGATGAAGTTTCCATACTTGCCAAAGAACTGGGATGTGCGATCATCGAAACAGAAGAAACTACCATGCATACGGCGAATGTGATCATTGAATCCTACTCTTTGTACAATGTCATGACGACCAATATTATCTCTTTCCAGAATGAAGAATACGTAAATGATGTAGCCGCCAAGATGACACGTTCAAGAGTACGTTCTTATCCTGTACTGGATAAAGACGGGAATATTGTCGGTGCGATATCCCGCTATCATACGCTGAACTATCAGAAGAGAAACTTCGTCCTGGTGGACCACAGTGCCAAGAACCAGTCGGTCAATAACATTGATGAAGCGCATATCCTGGCGATTGTCGACCATCACCACATCGGTAATATTGAGACTGACTATCCGATTGATTACCGCAATGTACGCTGCGGCTGTACCTGTACGATCATCTCCACAATGTACAAGGAACAGGGATATACACCGTCACCGGCCATGGCAGGTCTGATGATGTCCGCAATCTTGTCAGATACACTGAATTTCAAATCTGCGACAACAACGGATATGGACAGGAAAGCTGTTGCCTGGCTTGCGGAACTGGCAGGAATCACAGACGTGGATAAATATGCCAGAGATATGCTTGGGGCTTCCATCGATCTCAAGAACGCTACTCCGGAAGATATACTCAACCGCGACCTTAAGACGTATGAAATCGGTAAATACCGTTTCGCTATCGGCCAGACAAACTACAGTCACATGGAAGATGTACAGCTGATCTTACCAGCATTCCGTGAGTATATCGAGGCAGAACAGGAAAGACAGCACCTGGATCTGTTAGTCATGTTGTTTACAGATGTCATGGGAGGAGGTTCCGTATTTATCTACTACGGACCGCTATCCAGTGTAATCAGTAATGCAATCGAAGTGACATTCGATGAACACTATGGCTTTGACTCCCAGATCATCTCACGTAAACAACAGCTGATGCCGAAGATCTCAGAAACAATCAAGAATCTTTGATTCACTGTTCAGAATCACATGAATCCGTTCCTCTTAATGAGGAACTTTTTCTTCCGGACATCGGAAAGAATTGAAGAAACTACATGGAATGATTTTACACGGAAAGTGTTAGATGATAAACTCAGTAGGAAAAGAGGAACCAGAGATGAAAACGTTGTGGGAATTATACTATACATGGTTCAAGATGGGTCTGTTTACCTTCGGCGGGGGATATGCAATGCTGCCGATGATCCAGAGAGAAGTCATCGATAAACACCACTGGTGTTCAGAAGAAGAAATCATGGACTACTATGCGATCGGGCAGGTAACTCCCGGTATTATCGCTGTCAATACAGCCACATTTGTCGGCTATGATGTCAAGGGCATCCCCGGGGGAATTATTGCCACATTAGGTGTAATATCTCCGTCTATTGTGATCATCACCGTCATTGCCGGACTCATCACAAACTTTTCCGAACTGGCGGTTGTACAAAGTGCTCTGCGCGGTATCCAGGTAGCGGTATGCGCTCTGATGTTTACGGCAGTGGTGAAACTATACAAGAATTCCGTGAAGAACGCGGTATCTTTCGCAATCTTCGTGATTGCTCTGATCCTTGCGTATTTCACAAAGATCTCCACCGTGATCCTGGTGATCGCGGCTGGTGCTGTCGGTTATGCGTTATCGGTCATGAGAAAGGAGAAAGCGTAGTATGTCTGTATTCTTAATGATGTGCTGGGAGTTCTTCAAGACCGGTTTATTCGCGATCGGCGGGGGACTTGCGACAATTCCATTCCTGAAAGAAATCTCAGTGAAATACGGCTGGTTCTCCATGGATCTGCTTACGACAATGATCGCGGTCAGTGAATCCACGCCCGGACCTGTTGGTGTAAACATGTCTACCTATGTCGGCTATACCATGTTCAGGATTCCCGGTGCGATCTTTGCGACATTATCCCTGGTAGCGCCGAGTCTGATCATTATCTGCTGTATAGCCAAAGCCTTGAAAACCTTCAAGGATTCTCCGGTCGTGCAGGGAATCTTCTCAGGAATTCGACCGGCAGTCGTAGGATTTATCATCTCTGCTGTAATCAGTATCTTTACCATGGCACTGCTCAATACCAGGGCATATGAAGCCACCGGGGCACTTACAGATCTTGTGAAGATTCCTGCCGTACTCTTGTTGTTTGTCCTGCTGGGAATCAGTTACTGGAAACCTAAACTACATCCAATCGTGATTATCGGCATCGCTGCGGCAGCCGGTATCCTCTTCCGGTTCTAAAGACGATTGTCATCGTAATAAAGGAGAAAAACAGATGGAGTACAGACAATTGCTGACTGAAGTCATCGGCAGTTGGGGATGAGTTCTCTGCGTCTTCCAATCTGGATCGGCCGGAACAAGATCATGGATTATATGTTCCTGAACGATGACTTTACCGGCCGGCAGGCATACGAACTGGGGATTGCGTCCAGATGCGTCCCGGATACGGAATTGGATGAGCAGGCATGGAAGTATGCACAGAAAATTTCCACGGCTGCACCGCTTGCGGTCAGATACTTCAAGGAGTGTGTGCGTACTGCTGCGGCCCCGGAACTTGCCAAGGCAAGAGAGTTTGAACTGAAAGCGGCTGAACTCGTCTTTGCCACGGAAGACAGCCGGAATGGTCTGGCAGCGGTAATCAGGGGAGAAAAAGCAGAATTCAAGGGAAAGTAAAAAAAAGGACTTCCTGTGAAGTCCTGATTTCAAGACTGATTCCGGACCGTTTCCTTTGTTCAGGAGGTCTTTTATACAAGTCTTTGGTTTCAATGGTATGCCCGATGGGAATCGAACCCACAACCTTTTGATTCGGAATCAAATGCGCTATCCAATTGCGCCACGGACACATGTACGTGATTTATCTTATCACAAGGTGGTATAATTTGAAACATGAAAGAAATGCAGAAACAGATCTGCACAGGAGATAGGATATGGAAATCAAGAATTCAACAAAAGTGAAAGATGTACTGAAAGAGTATCCCTGGCTGATTGATGAAGCCATCAAGATGGATGAACGGCTGAAGATTGCGAAGTCTCCGGTCGGTAAGATGTTTATCAATAAAGCTACGGTGGAAAGCTTATGCGCCAAGGCTAAGATTGATCCACAGGAAGTCATAAAAAAAATACAAGAACTGATCCAGAAATACGAAAATCAGAACTCGTAGTTGTTGATGATCACATTCTTTGCGGAGTCATGCATGATCACCGGGTTTTTCAGGGTATACTCCAGCATGCCGGGAATTTCATCATACAGATCTGACGCAAACATTACGTAGTTGCAGGTATGGCTTTCGTAAAGGTCTGTAGCTGCCCGGACGATCAGCACATGCCGGAATACCTCCTGGAATGTACGCAGGGTATTCTGCAGGTACTGTGATCCTTCAAACTTGACAAAACCAGGAAGATTGGCAACCAGTACGCCGTCTTCTTTTAAATTAGTCTTGACGATCCTGGCGGCTTCCACCGTATACAGAGAAAACTCCGGCATCAGACCGGTAAAGGCATCGTTGATGATTACATCATACTTTTTGCGGTTATTCTCCACATAGTGTCTTCCGTCATCGGTGATGATATTCAGACGGCGGGTATTCTCCAGGTCATACTGTTCAATCAGCTCGTCCAGAAAGAAGAAACGCTTGGCTGTCTCCGGCGCGTTTTCGTCAATCTCCACGACATCCATGACAATATCCGGATAATGACTTAACAAATACTTCGGATAGGAGAAAGCACCTCCGCCGATCATTAATACATCTGTGATATCCAGGGGAAGCGCAAACATCAGGTTGAACTTCTTCATGTACTCAAAGATCAGTTCATTACGTAATTCCGGTTCCAGGTATGTCGCGCTGTGCCATCCATCATCATTCTCATACACACGGATACGATGCCCGTCAAAGTAGTTGTATTCATAGACCAGAACATCCGGAAGTTCTCTTTTTTTCTTCATGGCATAATCATAGCACTTTTCTTATGCTTTCGAGCATACTTCAAATTGCGGGAAAAGCCGGAAAAGAAGTAAAATATATTTGATGAATACGTTGATCACGACAGAACAATTGTTTGATTTGCTGGACCGGAGAATCACATCGGGAGAATCTTTGGTCATTGCGGTTGACGGACGCTGCGCTTCCGGTAAGACAACTCTGGCTGAACACCTGAAAAACCGGTACGATGCCCGTCTGTTTCACATGGATGATTACTTCCTGCGGCCTGAACAAAGAACACCGGAAAGATTTCAGGAACCCGGCGGAAATGTGGATCGTGAGCGATTTCTGAGTGAGGTACTTACGCATCTTGAGGATCGGGACGGACTGACGTATCAGTCGTTTGACTGTCAGGAGTTCTGCCTGAAAGAGCCTGTACATGTACCGTACCATCCGGTAACGATCATTGAAGGTTCCTATGCCATGCGTCCTGAACTGCGTGGATATTACAATATCTCGATCTTCATGGACATCGATGAAGAAACGCAGAAAGAAAGAATTCTGAAGCGCGAAGGTGCCGAAGGACTGCAGATGTTTGTACAGCGGTGGATACCTCTGGAAGAGACGTATTTCAATACATTGCATATCCGGGATCATTGTGATTACCGGATCTATGGGAATAAGGAAATGGAGGACAAAAGAATGACTCAGCTGACAGAAGAATTTGTCAAGAACATGCCGAAACTGGGATTCGGCCTGATGCGTCTGCCAAGACTGGAAGACGGAAAGACCATTGATGTTGAACAGGTAAAGGTAATGACCGATGCTTTCCTGGATGCCGGTATGCGTTACTTCGATACTGCGTATGTTTATGAAGGATCGGAAGAAGCCTGCCGCAAAGCCTTGGTGGAACGCCATCCGAGAGAGTCCTACTACCTGGCAACGAAGCTAAACGCAGGTATGCCGGGCTTGACGGAAGAAACCGCCAAACAGGAATTCTTTACCAGTCTGGAACGTACCGGAGCACAGTACTTTGATTTCTACCTGTTACACGCGATCGGTAAGAGAAATCTACCGAATTATAACGACTGGGGAATCTGGGAATTTGCCCAGGAACAGAAAGCCAAGGGACTGATCAAGCATGTAGGATTTTCATTCCATGATATACCGGAACTGCTGGAAGAAGTCCTGACAGCTCATCCTGAAGCAGAATTCGTACAGTTACAGATCAATTACGCAGACTGGAACAATCCTTCCGTACAATCCAGAAGATGCTATGAAGTAGCCCGTAAATTCAATAAACCGGTAGTTGTCATGGAACCAATCAAAGGTGGTATGCTGGCTGTTCCTCCGGTACCGGTAAGAGAAGTACTCCAGGCCGCCAATCCGGATGTTTCCTGCGCATTCTGGGCAGTACGCTATGTTGCGTCAAAAGAGGGTATTCTTGTCGTTCTGAGCGGTATGTCCAATGTGGAACAGATGGAAGATAATCTGTCCTACATGAAGAACTTCCAGCCTCTGAGTGAGGAAGAAGCTGCTGTTGTCGCAAAAGCACAGGCGGCTCTGGAAGCTATTCCGTCTATTCCTTGTACTGGATGCCGGTACTGTGTTGCCGGATGCCCGATGCAGATCAACATTCCGAGTATCTTCAGCGCCATGAATCATAAGCTCATCTATGACAATGATGAAAGAGCGAAGAACAGTTATGAAATGGCGACCAGAGGAGATAACGGCAAGGCATCCTCCTGTATCAAGTGCGGCGCCTGTGAAGCACAATGCCCGCAGCACTTACAGATCCGTGACCTGCTTGAACAAGCAGTAGATATGTTTGGAGAATAATACCTGAAAGAGTCTGTCATCACAGACTCTTTTTTTCTTTTATAATGTATTTGATGGTACATTATGACGCATTCATCTCTTATCGTCATACCCCCAGAGATACCGCTGTAGCGAAAGAAATACAGCAGGAACTGGAGCGTTTTCGCCTGCCTGAAGCGATCCGTAAAAGTACAGGGATACAGAAGATTGAACGAATCTTCCGTGATCAGGAAGAACTGGAGATCACCAGTGATCTTTCCGGAAAGATCAGTGATGCCCTGAATGCCTCAGATTACCTGATCGTGATCTGTTCGCCGGCTTATAAAGAGTCAAAATGGTGTCTTCAGGAACTGGAGACCTTTATCCGTGATAAAGGTACAGACAAGGTTTTCTGTGTGTTATCAGAAGGGGAACCACCGGAGATCTTCCCCGAAATCCTGCGGCACCGGGAACGTACAATCACGGATGAAAGCGGACAAACCACAGTGATCCGGGAAGAAGTGGAACCGCTGGCGTGTGACTACCGCGGGAACTTCAAGGAAGCCCGGAAAACAGAACTTCCCAGACTTGTCTCGGGAATCGTGGGATGCCGGTACGATGATCTGATCCTGCGGCAGGAGAAATACCGCCAGAGACGTATGTTTACCATATTCGCAGGAATCTTCCTGTTGTCTGCCGTCGCTGTATCTTACCTGTTATGGAGTAATTCGCAGATCCAGAAGAACTATACACGGGCATTGATTCGTGAGTCACAGATCCTGGCTTCAGAAGCGATGACAAAGTACGAGGAAAAAGACCGTCTGGAAGCTTTGTCTGCCGCAATCAAGGCTTTCCCCTCAGAGGATAACGAACGTCCGCTGACCGATGAAGCAGAGTTTGCGCTGACCAGGGCATCCGCTGCCTATGTACTTCCGTATCCTGTCCTGGAATCCTGGAAAATTGATGAAGACAACGATATCACGGAATACTTTGTCAGTGCGGATCACCAGTATATTGTCTATCTGGACCATGGCGGGATGATCCATGCCGCGGATATGTCTGCGCATGAAGAGGTATGTTCTTTCCGCCTTTCGGAGAATTCACTTCCAAAGGATATCGCTGAAGGAAAACCAGGTGAACTGATCTGTTATGTTGACGGTGCTGTAGTATCCGCAGAGTATCTTACCGGTACTGTCTGTTGGGAGATGCCGCTGAAATACCAGTCTCTGGGATCTTCCGTGCTCAGCCCGGATAAAGAATATATCGCCGGCGGAGATACTTTTGCGGTGCAGATCATGACCAGAGAGGGAATACCGTATCTGAGCCTCCCGCTTCCGGAAGACTATGCAGGATATATCCTGGATCTCTGCTGGTCGGATGACGGGGAATATATCGCTGTGCGTCTGCGTAATCCGGATACGACATACAGTATCGGCAGATATTCCCTTGAGACTTCGGAATTTCAGATAATCTCCGATAAATATACGAAGATCCGCAGTTATGGTTTTGATCATCAGAACCACCTGTATCTCTTTACGGATAACAATGCCGTAAGTTCAGATTCCTACATGGATAGTACACATCTGTACCAGAACAGTTACCAATTCCTGATGTATGACAATACCGAACTGCAGTACCAGAAAGACTTTGTGACCACTGCGCAGATTCCGTTTGTCTACGTAAAAGATACCGGGAATTATCTGTCCCTGGCATTTGGCCGCAGTATCTATCTGTTTGACCGTGAGGGAAACTTACTCCGGTATGGAGAAACGGAGCATAGTATTGAATCGGTACTGCAGGCCGGCCAGATATCTTCGGAACTTGTTACCACCGACGGAAGCCGGGGATATTTCTCTTATCTGGACGGCAGTATAATCCTGCAGAAAAATTTCCCGGAAGCCTGTGACAATGTCACTGTTGTTCTGCATGAAGATCCCCGCAGACATACGTATATTGCCGCAAATCAGGGCAATCTCGCGGTATATGAACCGGTATATGACCCCAACGGCAGTGCCTTCCGCGGGAAAGGACTTCAGGAAGAACCAGTAGGACATGTAATATCCGGAAATCATCTCGTCCTGCTGGCGGATGATCACTTGTATTTCAGCCGCCTGGATACCCAGGAAACAGAGAAATCCGTTGCTTTGGAGAAAGGTCATGCGTACAGTCTGCTGGCCGCAGATGATACATATGTCCGGCTCCTGATGATCAACGCAGAAACCGGAAAACTTTCAATACATACGTATACACTGGAGAGTGCGGAAAAGACTGGTGAACTGGAGCTTCCTCTGGAGGAACAGTACATTACGGATGGCATACTTACGTATCCTCTGAGTGAATCTGACGCGATACTGCTGGATGCCAAATATGCGTATAACACATTACTTACACGAAGAAACGGAGCCTTGTTGTTCCACGACATGTCCAATCCCAACCGGATTGTCAAGGTCACTCCGGAGACCGGGGATATTCAGGAATTCTTTATCCCGGATACTTCAGGTTATCTGGTTACCGGCGGCTCCTACAAGGAACCCTCACGGATCGTTGCTTCAGAAGATGGACGTTATCTCTGGTCGGTTATGACCGAATATGACCAGGGTATTGCGGGCAGGGAGAAGATGGTGCTGTACGATACGGTACAGGATACGTGTACGGAGCTGTCCGGCAAGCCGGCGTATGAAAAAACCGCGGTATTCGGACCGGATAAACTCTATACGGCAGGGGAAAGAGGAATCTATGTGTATAACCTCAGCGGTGTAATGCAATACGCGATTCCCTATACCGGAGATACTGTGCGTACAATGTGTGTTCATGACAGTTCCTTGTCCTGTGTATTCCCGGACGGTGTGATGAAGATCTACGAAGGGGATACGCTGAAACGTACGGTAAACTTGTCTGTAGATACGAACTCCTACATGTCGGACAGTTTATTCCGCTTCGTGTTTACAGATAAGAAACTGTATTTCTTCAGTGAGGACAGTTATGATATGATCCGTCTGGATTCAGACAGTGATACACCGGCATATACAGTCGGTGACGGTGCTCTGGCCATCCTCCCGGAGAATCATCTTCTGTTTACCGGCTATGATTACCGGAAAGGAGATACTCTGCGTTATCCGGTCGTATTCAGGGAATACACGCCGGAAGAATTACTCCGGTATGCGGAATCACAACTGAACACAAAGTAAAACTACCCCTCGGGGGTAGTTTGTTTATTACGGCTTTGCGGGACGGGCTTTTTTATATCCGTAGGTACCGTTCAGACGGTCTCCGATGTCCCCGGCCGCGGTAACGATGAAGCCATCTTCGTTTAATCCTTCCGGGATATACATGGCGGTATAGATCTTCACATCCGGATGACGGTCATACAACAGTTTTACACCGACATCTGACGCAAAGATAGACATGACCTTAATACGTTTATAACCATCCTGTTTCAGGTAATCGATCGTAGCGTCAATACTTCCGCCTGTAGCCAGTGCAGGGTCGACGATGATCGCCGGATCATTTTCCGCGTCTACCGGCATCTTGTAGTAATAACGCACCGGTTTCAGTGTAGCCTGATCACGATACAGGCCGACATAGCCTACACGTGCTGTAGGTAACAGGGTCTTTAGTCCGTTCACCATGCCCAGGCCTGCCCGGAGAATCGGTACGATGGTAAAGGATTCTGCCAGCAGGGGAGAAGACATTGTGGTCAGAGGTGCTTCGATTTCCACATCTTTGGTTTTAAGATCACGCAGTACTTCATAGCCCATCATGATCGTCAGTTCCGTAATGATCTCTCCGAATTCCTTGGATCCGGTATTGATGTCACGCAGTTTGGTGATCTTATGCGCAACTAACGGATGATTCTCAAAAGTAATCAGATTCTGTTCAAAGTATTCCATGGTTTGAATCACTCCTTACTTTTTTCATCTTATCACGATTTGATTGACGATACATATCTTTTCAGTTAAATTGAGGGGTAGACAAATATGGCAAAGACAACACAGGAATTTATCACAAAAGTACAATTAATGGACGAACAAACCATGCAGAGAGCTTTGATGCGTATTTCCTACGAAATCATCGAGAAAAACGCGGACCTGCATAATCTTGTCCTGGCCGGGATCTGTACCAGGGGAGTACCTCTGGCAGAAATCATCCAGAAGAATATTGCCCGGCATACACAGGTGGTGATCCCGCTCATCTCCCTGGATATTCAGTACTACCGGGATGATCTGGAGAAGATCGCGGAGATTCCTCAGGTAAAGCACAATGAACCTGAAACAGATATTGACGATAAATCCGTGATTCTGGTCGATGATGTACTCTTTACCGGGAGAACTGTGCGGGCAGCCATTGACGCGTTATTTGACATGGGAAGACCTTCCAGGGTGCAGCTTGCGATCCTGGTGGACCGTGGTCATCGTGAACTTCCTTTCCGTGCGGATTATGTCGGTAAGAATGTCCCGACATCCCTGAATGAAGTGGTTCAGGTCAACATCGGACCCATAGATGGAAAGACGAATGTAGAATTACTGGAGAAGAAAGAATATGACTAAGATCATTGTCAGCGGATGTTTGCTTGGGTTTCCCTGCAGATATGACGGTAAAGACTGTTACCTGGAGAAAATCGAAGAACTGAAGGAGAAACACACCCTGATTCCGGTATGCCCGGAACAGATGGGTGGTTTACCCACACCACGACATCCCTCGGAGATCCGGGGAGAGAAACTGATGAATAATATCGGGGAAGATGTGACAGAGAACTACCGGAAAGGGGCAGAAACAGCACTGTGTATCGCAAAGATGAATCATGTGCAGTGTGCCCTGTTCAAACAGAAGAGTCCTTCCTGCGGACATGGTGTGATCTATGACGGTACCTTTACCGGAACGAAGATTCCAGGTAACGGTGTTACAGCACAATTATTTGAGAAAAACGGCATACGTGTATTCTCTGAAGATGAGTTTGAAGACCTCAAAGAATTCATTGACAAATATACCGACTAGGTTATAATTTCTAACAGTGCACGGCAATCTTTAAGACCAATACAGAGATATTGGTAAGGTGTGATGTGTGGGTACTTTTAAGAAATATCCTGTCTGATTCTGCAACCTTGTCTCTGTAGGCAAGGTTTTTTTCCGGGCAATGAGGAGGATGGTTTATGAAGTTGATTTATGATGTTTCTGACAAACCGGATCTTAAGCAGAATATCGTGTTTGCCTTACAGCAGATGATTGCGATTATGGCCGCAACCCTGCTGGTACCGATGCTTATGTCCAGTTATACGCTAAGCGACGGTGTTACAACAATGAGTTTTGACCCTGCAGCTGCTCTGTTCGGTGCCGGTATCGGTACACTGGTATATATTACCTGTACACAGAGAAAGAGCCCGGTTTTCCTTGGATCATCATTTACATTCCTTGGCGCCTATGCGGCAATTATCGGCATGAATTACGGATACTGGGGAGTCATTCTGGGAATTCTGTTTGCCGGTCTGGTTTATGTTGTACTGGCACTGATTATCAAGGCAAGCGGCAGTGAGTGGGTAAACCGTCTGATGCCTGCAGTAATCATCGGCCCGATCGTTACACTGATCGGATTATCTCTGTCCGGAACAGCTACCGGCTGGATGGCATCCAACGGCGGCGCAAATTATAGTCTTCTGACAATTCTTGTCGGTATGATCACTTTCCTGACCATCGTCTATGTGTCCGTGAAGGGCAGTAAGATGTTGAAACTGATTCCGTTCATCGTCGGTGTAGGCGCAGGTTACCTGGTTGCTCTGGTACTGACACTGATCGGATCTGCGGCAGGTATTGAATCCATGCAGATGCTCAGCTTTGATTCCTTCCGTCAGGCATTCCAGCCGTTTACTTTCGCTTCTATTCTGTCTGTTCCTAAGTTTACGATCCTGCAGGCACTCTATCATACACCGGAAGGAATCCTTCCGATTGATGGTGCGGCAATTGGCAATATTGCGATGACCTTTGTGCCGATTGCAGTCGTAGAACTTGCGCAGCATATCGCGGACCATAAGAACCTTGGCAATATCATCAATAAAGATCTGATCTCCAACCCCGGTCTGGATAAGACATTGATCGGTGACGGTGTCGGGTCTATCATCGGCGGTTTCTTCGGCGGTGCCGCAAATACGACATACGGTGAATCCATCGGCTGTGTGGCAATTACCGGAAACGCTTCTACATCCACGATCATCCTTGCGGGTATCGGATGTATGGTACTGGCATTCTTCACTCCGTTTGTAGCTCTGATCAATTCCATTCCGAAGTGTGTCATGGGCGGTGCCTGTGTCGCTTTATACGGCTTTATCGCTGTCTCCGGTCTGCAAATGCTCAAGCGTGTAGATCTTGGCAACAACAAGAACTTATTCGTCGTCAGCGCAATCCTGGTTACAGGTATCGGCGGTTTGACACTGAACTTCGGTTCCAACCCTGTTACCGGTCAGCCGTTACTGACTATGACAGCGCTTGCTACAGCATTGATTGCCGGTATTCTCACGAATCTGACAGTCAATGGCGGTAAGATGAGTTCCGATGATGACGATATGCAGGATCCCATCTCAACAAGTGTTGAAGAAATGGGTAAAGCTGAATTCGAAGACACCAACAAGAAACACAAATAATCATTAATCAAAGTATTGATACACAGAAACCCCGGGATATAGTATT
>JAFWFE010000015.1 GCA_017512555.1 Solobacterium sp.
ACCATGCTGAAAAGAATGCGTTTTGAGGTTCCCGCAGCAGGCGGAGATAACCTGCGTAATCCACCCAAATGGTCCGGGTATGTGGCGCTTGCGTGTATGATGGGATATTTCTTTGCGGTCAGCCGCGGTGTAAGTAATCCTGTTCTTGAGAGTGCCCTGCAGGGTCTGGGTGTCTTTGGGATCATGTATCTTGTATTCTACGGGTATATCTGTTTTCTTACGATGTTCCGCGGTCGTACAAAACTTTCACGTTTACTCTATATGCTTCTGGCTTTATTCTTCATGATGACAGCGACATTAGCCATGGCTTTTATCGGCTTCCTCTATATCACTACAGGTTTGTACACAAAGATCATGGAAGGAAGGAAAAATGCTGAAGAAAATCAATGACATGAGAATTGTTTATACGATTACCCTTGCTGAAGCTCTGGCTTTATTCTTTTTCCGTGAAGCTTTGGGAAGAATGGCTGTTGTCGGCGGTGTGATCGTTGTTCTGCAGGCAGTGATCTTTTATCTGCTCTTTGACCGTTTTGAGAGTCTTACTTCCGAACAGATGACAACGGTAAGAGACATGGTCGGGAATGCGGAAACAGAAGCGTTTGTCTACGGAGAAGTAGGCATGGTCGGCTATGATGATGATCATGTAATCACCTGGATGAGTGATCTCTTTGCAGAGAGAGGAATCAACAGGGTTGGTTTTAAAGTACTTCCCTGGCTTCCTGAGGCAGAAGATCTGGTCAACGGTGTATCCGACAAGGCTGTTGTACAGCTGGATGAACGGAAATACGAGATCACGAAGAAAGAAGATGACCGGGTACTGTTCTTCCGGGATATTACCGATACCAGTTACTATATGGAGCGGTATAACGATGAGAAGCCGGTTGTCGGTCTGGCCTCTCTGGATAACTATGAAGAAAGTACGATGTATGAAGATGAAGCGGTTGTTTCTGCCATCAATGTGGCTGTACGTACACCGTTGATCGAATACTGTAAAGAACACGGTATCCTGATCCGCAGACTGAATAACTACCGGTATATGTTACTACTGAACGAGAAGATCTTCCGTTCTCTGGTCGCGGATAATTTCTCCATCGTGAATACCGTACGCAGGGCAGCGCTGAAGCAGGATGTGTCCATTACCTTGTCCATGGCATTCGCTATGGATGCGGAAAACTACCAGGATCTGGATGAGATGGTTACCAGACTTCTGGATCTTGCGCAGACCCGCGGCGGTGACCAGGTGGCGGTACAGCGCGGCCAGGAAGATGTCCGATACTTCGGCGGTTCCAGTGAAGCTGCAGAGAAACGTTCCCGTGTACGTGTACGTGTCATGGCGCATACTTTCCGGGAATTGATTGCCCGTTCCAGCAATGTAATCATCTGCGGTCATAAGGAGATGGATTTTGACTGTCTGGGTTCTGCCATCGGTACAGCAAGAATCTGCCAGGCGATGCATAAGCCATGCGCGATCATTGAGAAGACCGGCGGTGTTGAACAGAAACTGAAAGACGCAATCGCGTTAAATGCCGAAGAACTGGAAGCGGAGATGAATTTCGTAACCGAGAGTGAAGCTTTGAATCTGCTTCAGGAGAAGTCTCTGGTCGTCATGGTGGATCACTACTCCACCAGTAATTCCAATGGTGCCAGAGTACTGGAGGCTGCGCAGAAGATCGCTGTCATTGACCATCACCGCCGAAGCAGTGAGATGGGAGTCAAACCGGTATTTGTGTATATTGAAGCCGGTGCCAGCAGTGCCTGTGAATTGATCACGGAGTTGATTCCGTATATATCCAATCGTATAGAACTCAGCGAATTAGACGCGACATTCATGTTGGCAGGGATGACGATCGATACCGGACGTTTCCGCGTCAGAACCGGTGTCAGAACGTATGAGGCTGCCAGTACGCTGCGCAGATACGGCGCGAATCCGCAGAATGTAGATGAATACCTGAAGGACAGTTATCAGGAATTCTCCAAGAAAGCGACGATGATCGCGCGCAGTAAGCGTGTCCGTGACAATGTGATCGTGGTCCCGTACGAGGATGTCGCCTCACGTACGCTGATCTCCCAGGTCGCAGACAGTCTGATGGAGATTCAAGGTGTAGAAGCCGTCTTCGTGATTGCGCAGACACCGGATGAGAAGACCTCCGTCAGTGCCAGATCCAACGGCAGTGTTAATGTACAGGTGATTATGGAGAAGATGCGCGGAGGCGGGCATATGACAGCCGCCGGCGTACAGCTGGAGAATACAACGGTCAAAGAAATGGAAAAAGTCTTGATGACAGAACTGGATCGTTATTTTGAAGAGGTGCAGAAAAATGAAAGTAATACTAAAGAGTGATGTAAAGAAGGTCGGGAAAAAGGGCGAGATCGTCGATGTGGCTGATGGTTATGCCAGAAATTTCCTGATTGCCAGAGGTCTTGCGGTCCCTTCCACAGACAGAAGTCTGGAGATTCTTGCACATCAGAAAGAAGAAGAGAAAAAAGAAGATGACAAACGCAGAGCGGAAGCACAGGCTCTGGCCGATAAACTGAGTACGATGATCTTCAACTTCCATGTGAAGTCAGGAAGTGAGGGAAAAGTATTTGGCTCCGTATCCACGAAACAGATCGTAGAAGAGCTAGCCAGACAGGATATCAAGGTAGATAAGAAAAAGTTTATCGATACAACACCGATTACCAGTCTGGGTGTAACCAAAGTCAGAGTAGATCTTTACCGGGGTGTGATCGCAACGATCGCCTGTAACCTGATCGGGAGCGAATAACGATCATGCCGGCCAGATCTTTACCATCTGCTCTGGAAGCAGAAGCCAGCCTGCTTGGCACAATGATGTTTTTTCCGGGGTCTGCCAGAATTGCCATGGAAGAGGGAATCACGGCAGATGATTTCGTTGCGCCCGCAAACCGGAATATCTTCCTGGCTATCGAATCCTTATACAGAGAAGGGGAAAAGATCGATATTACCACGACAGCTACACGTCTTCAGGACAACGGTACTCTGGATATGTCCGGAGGAATCGCGTATCTTACAACATTGACGGATTCGGCAGTAAGTAGTGTCAACACCAAGACCTATGTCAATATGATCAAGGATAAGACGATCCTGCGTAATCTGATCGAGGTTGCCGGTAAGATCATTGAGGATAGTTCTGCCGGACAGCCGGATGTGAATGAATATCTGGACAGTGTAGAGAAATCCATCCTGAATATCTCACATAACCGCAGAACTGATGAGTTCAAGGCACCGACAGAAGTCCTGAACCAGATCGTAGACAATATCCACAAGATGGAAGAAAACAAGTCGGATATTACGGGACTGGCTACGGGATATACACGGTTTGACCATATTACTCATGGCTTGCAGAGAGGGGATCTGATCATCCTGGCTGCTCGTCCTTCCATGGGTAAGACAGCTGTAGCGCTGAATATGGCCCTGCGTGTAGCCGAAAGAAACCGGGATAAAGCAGTCGCAATCTTCTCATTGGAAATGGGCGCGGATCAGCTGATGATGCGTCTTCTGGCAATGAAGAGCCGGGTGGAATCCGACAGTCTTCGTACCGGAAGATTAAGCAACGCGGACTGGAACGCAGTCAATGAAGCCGTATCCGATCTGAAAGCATTAAAGATCTACATCGATGATACATCACAGATCCGGATGCCGGAGATCTTCAGCAAGTGCCGCCGTCTGCAGAATGAACAAGGTCTGGGTATGATCGTTCTGGACTATATCCAGCTGGTCTCTGCCACTACCAGCAGGGAAGGAAACAGACAACAGGAAGTATCCGAGATTTCCCGTAATCTTAAGGCATTGGCGCGTGAATTCAACGTACCGGTGATTGCCTTATCACAGCTCAGCCGTAACGTGGAAGCCAGAGAAAACAAGCATCCGATCTTAAGTGACCTGCGTGAATCCGGAGCGATTGAGCAGGACGCGGATATTGTCCTGATGTTATACCGCGGCGCATATTATAACGAAGCAGAAAGAAAACAGGCAGATGAAACCGGCAGTGAGATCATTGAGATCAACATCGCCAAGCATCGTAATGGTCAGACCGGGACATTCTCCCTTGCGTTTGAAGCCAAGACCAACGTATGCCTGAATATCTCTTCGAACAGTTACCGACAGGAGCCTGCGCAATGAAGAAATTCCTGACGATTCTTTTCAGCCTGCTTGCGGCCGTAGGAATCGTTATGTTTAGTCAGAAATATTTCGGAAAGATCAGTGAACTGGATGTTCCCGGTATTTTTGTGCGTGAAAAGACGATTCTTCCGCAGAAGGTGGAAAGAGTCACGACCCAGGCAGGAAATATCCACAAGGTATATCACAACGGCCAGCTGGTGGGAATCATCAGTGATGAGGGTAAACTAGACCGGTTCCTGAAACAGAAGTACAAGGAAGAATACGCGGACCAGTACCCGGATTCCCATCTGATTCTGGATACGGATATGTATATTACCCATGAACAGAGTTATTTTGTCTATGAGAATATCGATGACAGTATTCTGGAGTATGTGGAAGCTTATGGCTTGTATGCGATTCATACAACAGCGGTAGAATTTGCGGAAAACAATCATATTTATGCCCAGATCTATGTCGCGGAAGAGAGTCTCTATCACGATGCCCTGGAACAGTATCTTTCTTATTTCGTGGATCCTACGGAACTGGCTTTGTTAAACCAGGGACAGGATGTGCCGGCATTAAAGACGTACGGAAGCCGTACCGTAGGTTTATCTATCTTACAGACAATTACGGTAAAGGAAGCCTATGCCAAGCCCTCAGAGATCATGACTACCGTTGAAGAAGTACTGGAGTATCTGGAATACGGGGAAGAAACAGAGAAGGAATACTATACCGTAGAGAAGTATGATACGGTAGCCGGTGTCGGCTGGAAGAACCATGGTCTTTCCGCAACCCAGGTTCTGAATATCAACAGTGATAAGCTTACCAGTGTAGACCAGGTACTGAGTGAGGGAATGGAACTCTGTGTCACATACTTTAAACCTGTGATCGATGTTGTCGTAAACAAGGAAAGTATGAAGAAAGAGATCATCTATCCGGAAACAATCTACATGGAAGATGAATCTATACGTGTAGGTGTTGTGGAACAGAAACAGGTAGGAGTCAACGGTTCCAAAAACTCCCTGTATCTGGAGAGATGGATCAACGGTGTACTGGTCAGCGGTACATTGCAGTCCAGTGTAGACACATTACGTCCGGTCAACGAGATCATTGCGGTAGGCACACTGGAGATCCCGGGTGTCGGTACCGGTACCTTCCGCTGGCCGGTGGATAACCCGTACATATCCTGCGGATGGGGCTGTTACTGGGGACATCAGGCAATCGACGTACAGAACGCGTATGACCACTGGGGTAACATCTATGCGGCAGACCGTGGTGTAATCATTGAGAACAGCTATAACTGGATCAGCGGCAACTATGTCTATATCGATCATAACAACGGTTATATCAGTTATTACGGACATATGAACGTACCGAGCCCTCTGCCTGTAGGTACGATCGTAGACAAGGGAGATATTATTGGTCAGCTGGGAATGACCGGAAGAGCCACCGGACCACATACCCATTTCTGGATCGGTACCGACTACAACAATAAACTGAATCCTTGTATGGGATTCCTGGATTGTGAAGTGATCCGATGAGATTCGCGTTACTGGCAAGCGGCTCCAAAGGCAACAGCTGTATCATCTATGACGAAAACATGACCTTGATGATTGACTGCGGCACGACGAAGAACTATCTGACCAGGGCAATGGCAGAAGTCGGCACAACTGTGGAAGACCTGGACGCGGTATTGATCACGCATACCCACAGCGATCATATTTCACAGATCCGGATGGTGAAGGAATGCCGGATCTATTCCCCGGAAAAGCTCGTTGTTCCATCCACCCCGGTGATCCCCGAGAAGCCTTTTCAGATCAATCATGTGACGGTTACACCACTGGCGCTTTCTCATGATACGGATATTACTGTGGGATATATACTTCGCAGCTGGAAAGAAAAACTGGTATATATTACCGATACGGGATATCTGAAAGATAGTTATTTACCTCTGTTAAAGGATGCGGACTATATCCTTCTGGAGAGCAATCATGATATCGAGATGTTGATGCATACCTCCAGACCTCCGTATCTGAAGATGCGTATCGCTTCTGACAGCGGTCATCTCTGTAACGAGAACTGCGCCAATATCCTGGCAAATATCGTTTCTGTCAAGACGAAACATATCGTGCTCTCACACATCAGTCAGGAAGCAAATACACCTCAGAAAGCCCTGGAAGTCAACTGTACATATTTACGGGAACACTGTCCCGGAAAATTACATCCGCAGCTGGTAGTTACAGCCGCCCAGCAATATGAAATCATTAAAGGAGGAGATTGGCATGAAGAAAGCAATTACGGCGTTTATCGCCGTTATCCTGGCATGGAACGGATGGCTGACATATAAGCTGTACAATACCGAAACTCCTCTTATGCCGAACACTCCTGAAGAAAACCCCGGAGACACCGTGATATATAACACGGTAAACGGATATACAACGGATATTACCCAGGCAATTGAGAAAGTTCAGCCTGCCCTGGTACTGGTAACCGCAGTATCACCAGATGAAAGAGAAACTTATGCCAGCGGTATCATCTACCAGTCCAATGCGACAGAAACATATATCGTGACCAGCGCAGCTGCCGCAGATGGTGCCGAACTGATCAAAGTCACGTTTGACAATTATGTGGAGATGGAAGCGGAAATTGTCGGTACAGATCCGGTATCGGATGTTGTCCTGCTGTCTGTACATCCGGAGTTCTCTGCCGGAGCGATCCAGCTGGGTAACGCTTCCCTGGTCAAACCCGGGGAATATGTATTCTCACTGACCGGCAGGAATCAGCGTACACAGAGTTCAACCACCAGCTTTGGCGTAGTATCCATGGAAGCACAGCTGCCCAGAGAATTCGGAGAAGATGCCTCCTGGATCATCAGTACTTATATGACAGATACAGTATTGTCTGAGTACAGTAACGGGGCCCCGATACTGAATCTTGACGGAGAGATGATCGGTATGTTGTCCAGACGTCTATCCCGGATGGAGTCAACCGCGAATCTTTCCTGTGCCGTCAGTGTACAGGAGATCCGTCTGATCTGTGACAGTCTGATCCGTAATGGTACCGTAGACAGAGGATATCTGGGCATTACTGGAAGAAATATCTCGGATATGACGGTTTATGAAAAGAATACGCTGGGGATTTCCCTGGACCAGAATACAGGCATCTACTGTACCGGTGTAGAGGAGAATTCTCCGGCCGCAGTCATGGGTATTACAGAAGGATATATCCTGTTGTCTGTAGATGAAGAAGAACTGACCAATCTCAGTAAACTGAAGGAAATCCTGTATCGTCATCTGCCGGAAGATACGATTGTCATTGATGTGAATAATGGTACGGCAGAATTGTCTGTCAACGTGGTGCTGAAATGATCCGTATCGTTGCCTGTGGTACTGTCCGGGAGAAATGGCTGGCAGACGGAATCAAAGAATACCTGAAACGTCTGAGTGCCTACGATAAGATTGAAATCACGGAAGTCAGGGATGAAAAAGCCCCTGCCTCAAACAGTCCTGCTGAGAATCTGCAGGTGATCAACAAAGAAGGGGAGAAGATCCTGAACCGGATCACCCGCCAGGAATACGTGATCCTGCTGGATCTGGGCGGAAAAGAAATGGATTCCGTACAATTCTCTGAGACATTGGATCACCTGTATGCGCAGGGACAGACAAGACTCACGTTTGTGATCGGCGGTTCACTCGGTGTCAGTGATGATCTGAGGAAGCGTGCAGACATGCGCTGGCAGATCTCGGAAATGACATTCCCGCACCAGTTGTGCAGACTGATCGTTCTTGAACAAATTTACCGGGCTTTTAAGATCATTCATCATGAACCCTATCATAAATGATTGATTGATTTTATGTATACCAGTTATTTCTGTGGTAGAATAAGACTGGAAACTGGAGGTATAAATATGAAAGAATTAAAAGCGAAAATCATCGATCCAGTAGGCTTACATGCAAGACCGGCAACCGTAGCAGTGAATGCGGCCACTAAATTCGTGAGTGATGTTAAGATTTCCTTTAAAGGGAAAACTGTGAATATGAAATCAATCATGGGTGTAATGTCATTGGGTATACCCACAGAATCAGAAATTCTGATTACTTGTGACGGAGAAGATGAAGAACAGGCTATGGAGATGATTTCTTCTGTGCTGCGTACGCAGAAAGTGATCGAGTAATATTTTAGATGCTTTAGCATCTTTTTATATCTAAGGAGAGGAAATATGAGCGCAAAAGAACAATTTGAACGTTGGATGAATCATCCGAATCTGGATCCTGCTTTAAAAGAAGAAATGGGGAAGATGGATCCGCAGCAGATCAATGATGCTTTCTACACAAACATTGAATTCGGTACTGCCGGTATGCGTGGTGTACTTGGTGCAGGTACAAACAGGATCAATATTCACACGATCCGTAAGGCAACCCTGGGATTTGCGAATTACATCAATGCGAATGGCCCGGAAGCAGCCAAGCGTGGTGTAGCCATCGGCTATGACAACCGTCACATGTCCAGAGAATTCGCCTTTGACAGTGCCAGAGTCCTTGCGGCAAACGGTATTCAGAGCTATGTCTTTGACAGTCTGCGTCCTACACCGGAATTATCCTTTGCGGTAAGACATCATCACTGCTTCGGCGGTATCATGATCACCGCATCCCATAACCCGAGAGAATACAACGGTTATAAACTGTATGACGAACTGGGATGCCAGTTAGTACCGGCATTGGCAGATGCGGTAATCAAAGAAGTCAACGCGGTAGAAGATGAACTGTCCGTAAGCGCGGAAATCACACCGGAACAGGAAAAACTGATCCGTGTTATCGGCGAAGAAACCGATCAGGAATACTACAAGATGGTGAAGTCCATCCAGCTGAATCCGGATGTTGTCAAGGATCAGGTAAAGATCGTCTTCTCCCCGGAACACGGTACTTCCAATATCCCGGTAAGAACGATTCTCGGTGACTGCGGTTACCAGGTGATCCCGGTACTGGAACAGTGTGATCCGAATCCGGACTTCGCGAATACACCGACACCGAACCCTGAACAGCCAGGCGCGTATGAACTGGCGCTAAAGTATGCGGCTGCGAATGACGCGGATATCATCCTCGTCTGTGACCCGGATGCGGACCGTATGGGTGTTGTGGCTAAGCGTAACGGTGAATTAAAACTGATGACAGGCAACCAGTCCGGCGCACTGTTGATCGAGTATATCTTCAACCAGCTGACAGCGAAGGGCAAGATGCCTGAAAATCCGGTAATGTTCAATACGGTAGTTACCGGAGATCTCGGTGAAATGATCGCGGCAGGCTACGGCGTAGAAACAGAAAAGACCCTGACCGGCTTCAAGTTCATCGGTGAAAAAGTAGCCAAGTACGAGAAGAACCACGAAAAGAACTATGTCTTCGGTTATGAAGAATCCTATGGCTCACTGATCGCTCCGTTCGTCCGTGACAAGGATGCGCCTCAGGCATGTCTGATGCTTGCGGAGGCAGCTTGCTGGTACAAGGCACAGGGCAAGACATTGTGGGATGTTCTGGAAGAATGCTATGACAAGTACGGACACTACTTCGAGACACAGACATCTGTCACTCTGGCAGGTGAAGCCGGCGCTGCACGTATTAAAGAGATCATGAATGGTCTGCGTGTAAACAGACTGAATGAAATCAGCGGCGTGAAAGTTATCCGTTGGCAGGACTTCGAGACACAGGAAGAGGGAGACGACAACGGAATCACGGAACTGACCGGATTCACCGTATCCAACGTACTGAAATACTTCCTGGAAGATGGTTCCTGGATTGCGATCCGTCCGAGTGGTACAGAACCGAAGGTAAAGGTATACTACTGCATCAAGGGTAATACCGAAGCTGAAGCTGAACAACTGGCAGATAAGTACATCGAAGTCATGAAGAAAGTCATGGCTTAAGCCTGAACTACATAAGAGACCTGCGGGTCTCTTTTTTTATTTCGGACAGATATAAGGCAGAAATGTAAACCTATACCTGTTATAATGTAGACGTAAATACGGCGCACGAGATAGTAAGGAAAAGATACACTGTGTGCAGGATATACAATACATCAGTTTTCAGATCCAGAATGGATGGTTTCCTGTCACGGCACGGGATCATGTCTGTTTTGTGTTTGATTATTCAGACTTATAATTCATGACACACTGTGTCGAAGGAGAAACATATGCACAAAAAGATCTTGATCCATATTCTTTCACTGTTGCTTACTTTGTCTCTGCCTATGTCAGGGATGATCTCCGTCCGGGCTGAAGAACCGGAGGATGAGGAGGCACCGTCAGAAGTAGTGGAACTGACGGAAGAGCAAGAACCAGAAGAGACTGCTCCGGAGATTGAAGAAGAGATTCCTAAAGAACAGAACGAACAAATCGATCTGTATCAGCCGGAATCTGAAGAGACAATCACTGAAGAAACCCCGGAAATAACACCGGAGGAAGAAACAGAAGAGGAAGTGCTCCTGGAAGAACCGGAAGAGACAGAGGAACTGCCGGAAGAAGAACCTGAACCGGCGGAGGAAGCGGAAGAGGAAGCGGAAACTCTGGCTGATAATGACCCGTACTTCTATGTTGGCGGTATTGCGATACCGGCAGAGGGGACCGGTATTTTCAACGTGGAAACGGAGTATCTGACATCAGGAACGATCACATTTGACTATGAAACGAGAACACTGACGCTGGATAACGCGCAGGTTACTGCCCTGGAAGTCACGACGCCGGCGAATATGGCGTTTATCTCCTATAACATGTATGACAATGAGGAACTGACACTTAAACTGGCAGGATCCAGTTCAATTGTTTTCTCTGCGGTCGATGATTGGGCATGGAATGCATACGGGATACTGGTGGGAGCACCGCTGTACATCACAAGTGATGACGGCACGGGATCCCTGAACATCAAGGTCAGCGCATTTACAACAAGCGGAAGTGAGATGAACAGAGTAACCGCAATCTATGCCACCACCCTCCGTATTGCGAACTGTAAGATCACAGCGGAAAGTGGCCAGTATGCCCTGCAGGGATATAAAGGCATTGAATTTGAGGCCGGAAGTGACGTAGAAGCGCGGATCACTGCAGTCAACACTTACACTGCCCCTCTGCATACGGATATACGTTATAAGATCATACATAATCCAATAGATACGGATATGACCGGGTATGAGAATGTTGACGATGAGACCGGTACAGCCCTGAATAAGTCGGAATACCTCTATGAGGATTATGACTATGAAGAGATGAACAAATACAGAAAAGTAACAGTCAAGCCGCGTATAAATACAGGAAGTATTATTCTGGAAGGAAACTGCGGGGCAGAAGGGGATAACATCACCTTTACACTGACCGATGAAGGTGTTCTGACATTAACCGGAACAGGGGCTATGCAGGATTACGAAGAGAGTTATTATTACTCATCAGATACTGCCGCACCATGGTACAACTCTGATGTGACGTATGTTTCCTCGGTTATCGTTGGTGAAGGTATCACTCATATCGGTAATTACGCATTCTATAACTGTACGCTTCTGGCAGAAGTATCTTTGCCTTCCACCCTGGAGACAATCGGAAATTATGCATTCTCCAGAGACCTGTCACTGGAAGAAATCGCACTGCCTGACTCGGTACGAGTGATTGGTGAACAGGCATTTGAATCCTGCACAAACCTGCGGAGCGTTACCCTTCCTTCTTCACTTGAACATATCGGGGACGCTGCGTTCTTTAATTGTAAGAGCCTGCAGGGTATTGAAATCCCTGAGACAGTTACCTATATCGGCAGATCTGCGTTTGAAGAATGCCGCGCTTTAGCCGGTTCCGTGACGATTCCTGACGGTATTACGAAACTGGAGAATGATACATTCCAGGGTTGTGTAAATCTCGAACATATCAATCTGCCGGAAAGCCTGAAGACGATCGGCGATTATGCGTTATATGCATGCACAAAACTGACGGAGATCACGATTCCCTCCACAGTCAGCCAGATCGGGGAGGATGCTTTCTACAACACCGGACTGATCTCAATCGTCATCCCGGAAGGAGTATCAGAAATCAAGTATGCCACATTCTCACATTGTTACGATCTGGTATCGATTACGCTTCCGTCAACACTGAAAAGGATTGCGAACTATGCGTTCTGGAACTGTACGAGCCTGAATGAGATTACTTTCCCGGATGGTCTGGAATATATCGGCCAGCAGGCATTTGAAAGCTGTACTGCCCTGGAAGAGATCATTATTCCTGACAGTGTGACAGACATGGGCGGTGAACCATTCAGATACTGTACTTCCGCGACAAAAGTAGTGATTGGTAACGGAATCAGAATCCTCCCGTATGAAGCATTCTCCGGCTGTACTTCACTGACAGATCTGACGATCGGTACCGGTGTGGATTACCTCGGCAGATATCCTTTCAAGAGTTGTACAAGTCTGGAAACGGTAGTCATTCCGGATAATGTCATCGGCAGCTACAGTTCCGAATATGAGTTTTCTGATTGTGTAAACTTGAAGAATGTCACACTCTCACAAAACATGTTCGGTATCAGTACCGGAATGTTTATGCACTGCTTTGCTTTGGAAGAAATTGAACTTCCGGAGAGCCTCACCAGTATCGGAAGTTACGCGTTCACACAGTGTGAGAGCCTCAAGAGTATCCGGATTCCCGCAAACGTCACCTCTATCGGTGAATCAGCGTTTAATTATTGCATAAATCTGGAAACCGTCGATATGCCGGCAGATCTGAATATGGACGTTATCTCGTCCAAAGCGTTTACCCAATGTACATCGCTGAAGGAGATCACGATCCCGGATAAGGTCAGAGGTATTGGTACGGAAGCGTTTGAAAACTGTACAGCACTTGAAACCGTGAATTATAACGGTGTTCTGGAGAACTCAATCTACTATGAGAGTTATGCTGTCGGTTATGAAGCATTCAGAAACTGTTCCTCCCTGACTCATCTTGAACTGACGTTTAAAGGCAAGGATGCGGTTATCCAGAGTGACGCGTTCAGAGACCTGGCAGCGGATGTTGTGCATGTATACGGCATACCCGGAGGGGCGCTGGAAAACAATGCATCATCACTTAACTATACATTCCATCCGGTCGGATTCACCGTGCAGTATTTCGCCAACGGTGCCGAAGGAGAGATGGAAGATCAGATCATTGACTACACAGACTTTACGGATGAGTCAGAACCGTATTACTTCACTCCCAATGTATTCACCAACGGTGATCTGACCTTTATCGGCTGGAATACAAAAGCTGACGGAAGTGGAACTAACTATGAAGACGGTCAGGAAGTGCCGATTGACATACCATCCTCCGGTATCATGACGCTGTATGCGCAGTGGGCAGAAGGTTATGATCTCTGGATCATGGGCAAATTGATTCACAGTAAGAATAAAGATGATATTTATCTGGCTTTGAACGGATACAGCAATCCGTCTTACCCGGTAACCTATGATCCTGATACGAACACATTGACACTAAATCCTGGATTTAATGTGACTAATTATAATTCCATAAAGGAAGGCGCTGGTCCGGAATACTACAGCGGATTGTACTACGGAGGTGACGGAGAGCTTACTATCGTAGTAAAAAGGACGGCATCTTTCAACGGTTCCAGCGGTCAGGGCGTCCCTGATATCTGTAATCTGTACAGTGCCGGATCTCTCAGAATCGTATTTAACAAAGATGAGAATTACTACAGTACACCGAAGCTTGATGTTGGCAGTAACTCGCGTTATTACGACGGCAATACAGACATGACCGGTATGTATGTGGGCGGAAATCTCACGATCAGCGGAAGCGGTAACTTCTACGTACGAAGCGATTACGCCGGAGAGGGACATAGTTACGCACTCCGGATGGCCGGAGGTATCCTGAGATTGCAGGATCAGACATCTGTAGATCTTATGCCGGGGTATGGCGAAGCCGGAGCCCATGGTCTCTATCTGGACGGGAATACGACACTCCGTGCTTTGAACTGGGAAAGCCAGATGAGAATCAACGGAAACAATAGTCCTGCTATTGCCGGAGCATCCGGCGTCACTCTGAGCCAGCGTAATTCAGAACTTGACCTGCTCGGATATTCCACAGCGTCTTTCTCCGGGGATAGAACACCTCTGACAGAGTCATCCTATCCAATCAGCAGCCTTGCACAATACCCGGGTATCCGCGCAAATCACGTTAATCATGTGATGACAGTATCCCTGGCTTATCCAGACAGGAACTACGTTTATACAGGCAGTGCGATCAAGCCTGAAATCATTGTCTCCTGTGCGGGAAATACCTTATATGAAGGCAAAGACTATACAGTCAAATACAAGAACAACACCAAAGCCTTTGTATTACCGGAAGGTATCGAAAAAGATCAGGAAGGTTTCATGGAACTGACTGCCAAGAAGCGTAAGACAGCTCCGCAGATCACGGTGACAGGGAAAGGCAATTTCAAAGGCAGTACTACACTGTACTTTGAGATTGGGCAAAAGAGTATTGCGCCGGGTGATACTGCAGATGGAACAGTTCCTGTAAAGGCGGCTGATCTTACAATCGTTTCCGGAACCAAAGCATCTCCGATTCTGTACTACGGTACAAACAAACTGACGACAAAAGACTTTACGACCAGTCCTGCAGCATCTGTGAAGTACAAGGAAAGCACAGTGATGACCATTACCGGCAAGGGAAATTACACTGGTACTGTTGAAATCCCGGTAACAGTTGTCCCGACCAAAGCGGACCTGAAGAACATTGCGGTGGATTTCGGACCGAAGTCGATCGTCTACGATGGTACGGACCGGAAAGAAGAGATCCTTGCGGGAATCACAGTTTATGACGCGATGGACAAGGTTGAAAAGACCGATATCGGACAGGAACACTACAGTCTGACTATGTCTGGAAACACGAAAGACGCCGGCACGGTAAAAGTTACTGTTACAGGTATCAACGGTTATTCCGGAACCAAGACAGCCAGTATCAAGATTGTCCCGAATACGAATATCGAGATCAAAGTATACAACGATTATGAAGAGGGCACGACTTACAACGGTTATGCCAAGACAGGATTCCTTAATGTCTATGCCGATGTGGATGGTGAAGGAGAAGGTGATGACAAGTATGAGACTCGACTAGTTGAAGGAAAAGACTTTAAGGTCACATACAAGAACAATACCAATGTCACTACCGCAAAGAAGAAGGCTTCTTATACGATATCCTTCATCGGCAGTTACAAAGGTAAGAAAGCCATTTCCGGCAAATTCGATATCTTCCCGAAGAAGATCCAGAATGCATATATCGAAATGATTCCGGACAAAGTCTATACAAAACCAGGTGCTTATGCGTCTAAACCGTTTGTCTCGTATAACGGATTTACCTTGAAAGCAGGGAAAGACTATACGTTATCTTATTATCGGAAGGTGACAGAACACTACGACCATGAGGCGGGCAGATACGTCTATGATCTGATTGGCCCGATTACCTCTAAGAAGGGACAAATGATTACGGACGAGGATTTCGTTGATGCAAACGGAAATGTACAAAATCAGATCTATGTATACGTAGTGATGCGGGGGAAAGGCAACTTCGCTTCCAGTGATTCAAATGATATCAATTGGCGGTCATACATGATCAGAAAGCAGCAGCCTTCCGAAACAGTCAAGTATCTGGATATGTCTAAAGCTACAGTTACCATTACCAAAAAGAATGCGAAAGGCAAGGTAGTTAAAGTGACCTCATTCCCGTATACAGGAAATACCATCACCTTTGATACGAACGGGTCAGGTTCTCCGAATTATGCGGCAGATATCAAGATTACCTACAAGTACGACAAGAAGACAACTCTGACCCTGGTGTCCGGTACGGATTTCTACATTAATTATTACAATAATGTAAACAAAGGAACTGCTACCGTTGTGATCAGAGGAAGAAACAATCCTCGTACGTTCTATGATCAAAACGGTCAGCCGGTCAAAGACTTAAAAGGAAACGAATTAGGTTATATCGGCTTCACCGGTGCCAAGTCAACGAATTATAAGATTATTTCCGAGAAGATCGCTAATCTTCTGAAAAAGATCTTCGGCAACTAATTGATGATCAGAATACTTCAAGGATCATCATACAAACCGTATTCCTGCCTGGGAGTACGGTTTTTAAACAGGAATATCTGTGATTTATGGTAATATGTTTCTCGGAGGATGTTTAATTATGAAGAAAGAAGACATCAAGAAGGTCGTTCTGGCATACAGCGGAGGCCTTGATACATCGGTAATCATTCCGTGGCTGAAGGAAAACTACAATAACTGTGAGATCATCGCTGTAAGCGGGAATGTCGGACAGGCAGATGAACTGGAAGGTCTGGAAGAGAAAGCTCTGAAGACAGGTGCTTCCAAGTTATATGTCCTGGATCTGATGGATGAATACGCCAATGACTTCATCGTTCCCTGTCTGAAGGCAGACGCGAAGTACGAAGAATATCTGCTGGGTACCAGTCATGCCCGTCCGGTCATTGCGAAGGGTCTTGTGGAAATCGCGCTGAAAGAGAACGCGGACGCAATCTGCCACGGCTGTACCGGTAAGGGAAATGACCAGGTACGCTTTGAACTGGCAATCAAGCATTTTGCGCCGGAGATGCATATCATCGCGCCGTGGCGTGAATGGGACATCAAGTCCAGAGATGAAGAAATCGACTATGCGGAGGCACATAACATCCCTCTGCGTATCTCCAGAGAAACCAATTACTCCAAGGATAAGAACATGTGGCATCTCAGTCATGAAGGACTGGACCTGGAAGACCCGGGAAATGAACCGCAGTATGAGAAACCTGGTTTCCTGGAAATGTGCGTATCCCCGATGGATGCGCCGGATACCCCGGAATTGGTTGAGATCGGATTCTTCCAGGGTGTTCCTGTATCTCTGAACGGAGAAGAGTTGTCTGTTAAAGACATGATCCTGAAGCTGAATGAGATCGGCGGCAGAAATGGTATCGGTCTGCTGGATATCGTGGAGAACCGTCTGGTCGGGATGAAGAGCAGGGGTGTCTATGAAACTCCGGGCGGAACCATCCTGTACGAAGCACACAAGTATCTGGAAAGCATCACCCTGGATAAGATGACCGCACACAAGAAAGAAGAACTGGCACTGACCTTTGCGGAACTGGTATACAACGGACAGTGGTTTACACCTCTGCGTGAAGCGTTGTCTGCCTTCTTTGACAAGACCCAGGAACCTGTAACAGGAACTGTAAAACTGAAACTGTATAAGGGCAATATGATCAAGGCCGGTGTATGGAGTGAGAACTCCCTGTACAATACAGAACTCGCGTCCTTCGGTGAATCCGACTATGACCAGACAGACTCCCAGGGCTTCATCAACCTCTATGGTCTGCCGATCAAGGTTCAGGCAATGCTGGACAAGAAGAACAGAAAGTAGAAACCTATGGCAAAACTTTGGAGCGGAAGAACATCCGGCACAACCAGTAAGATCGCAGATGAATTTGATTCATCGATCCCTTTTGATTCCCGGATGTACAAAGAGGATATCGAGGGATCCATTGCGCATGCCCGTATGCTTGGAAAACAGGGGATCCTCCCGGCTGAATCGGTCACTCACATTATTGAGGGACTGCAGGGTATTCTGGAAGATCTGAATTCCAGAACTCTGGAAATCGATGAGACCAGTGAAGATATCCACATGTTTGTTGAAGAGGTATTGACACAGCGGATCGGCGATGAGGGCAAGATGTTACATACTGCCAGAAGCCGGAACGATCAGGTAGCCAACGATTTCCGGATGTATCTGCGGAATGAATCTGTGGTACTGAACGAGAAGATCCGCGGACTGATCCGTGTACTAAACGAGAAAGCGGAACAAAACATTGATACCATTATGCCCGGCTATACCCATCTGCAGAGAGCACAGCCTATCTTCTTCGCCCATCATCTGCTTGCGTATGAGATGATGTTCCTGCGTGATCTGGGCAGAATCAAAGATGCCTGCGCCAGAATGGACGACTCGGTGATCGGGGCGTGCGCGTTTGCCGGAACATCGTATGATATCGACCGGGAATATGAAGCGTCTCTGCTGGGGTTCTCCTCTGTCAGTAAGAACAGTATCGACAGTGTATCCGACCGTGATTTCTGCCTGGAACTGCTAAGCGCATTTTCCATCCTGATGATGCATATGTCCAGATTGTCGGAAGAACTGTTATTGTGGACCAGCTGGGAGTTTGGCTTTGTCACCCTGGATGACGCGTTTACGACCGGTTCCTCCATCATGCCGCAGAAGAAGAACTCGGATATGGCGGAATTGATCCGCGGAAAGACCGGAAGGGTATACGGAGACCTGATGGGACTGCTGACCGTGATGAAGGGATTACCTCTTGCCTACAACAAGGATATGCAGGAAGATAAGGAACCGGTGATGGATGCGCTGGATACCGTGAATATCTGTCTGGATGTCATGACACCGATGATCGAGACGATGACTGTCAAGGCAGAACGGATGAAACAAGCTGCCCGGGAAGGCTTTATCAATGCGACAGATCTGGCGGATTACCTGGTGAAAAAGGGGATGCCGTTCCGTACAGCGTATAAGATCTGCGGGGAAATTGTGTCGGATTGTATGAAGAAGGGTCTGATCCTGGAGAACTATCCGTTATCTTCCTACAAGGAATACTCGGAATTATTTGAAGAGGATGTCTATCCGGTGATTGATCTGACCACAGCGGCTGACAGCCGGTCCTCGGCAGGGGGCACATCCCGGTCTTCCATCAGAAAACAGATCGAATTTGTCGGAAAATTGCTGGAAAACGGATAAAAAATTGTAGGATTTCCTACTGAATTTGTACCGTTTGCCGGCAGGAAAAAAGAAAGAAAACGCTTCCATATAATATAATAAAAAAGGGCTTGCAATGCCCTTTTTTGAGTGTTACTATAGTGAGGCACTCGTGTAGATGTGGGAGGTTGCCGGCACACTGATAGGCGTTGCCACAATGTGATAACCGGGGAATTCCCGCGGAGCGATCTGTCAGAGAGACAGAGTGAATATAAGGAGGAAAAATTCATGGCAAAAAATTCTGTAAGAATTCGCTTGAAGGCTTACGAGAACAGGAATCTGGATGCGGCTTGCAAGAAGATCGTTGAAACTGCAGCCAATCATGATGCGAAGAAGATCGTGGGTCCTGTCCCGCTGCCGACCGAGAGAGAGGTCATCACAGTTCTGAGAGCTGTACACAAGTACAAGGATTCTCGTGAGCAATTCGAAATTCGTACACACAAGAGATTGATTGAAATCATCGGCCCTAGCGCCGAAACGATCGACGCTCTGAGCAGACTGGATCTGCCCAGCGGAGTAGAGATCGAAATCAAGCTGTAGAAAGGACCGGGTGAAATTAGATGAAAGGTATCTTAGGACGTAAGCTCGGCATGACACAGGTCTTCACGATCGACGGAAATCTGATTCCCGTTACAGTCGTAGAAGTTAAGCCCAACGTTGTGCTGCAGAAAAAGACAGTTGAAACAGACGGTTACGAAGCTGTTCAGCTGGGTTACGAAGATGTAAAAGAGAACCGCAGCAATAAACCGGCCATCGGACATGCGAAGAAAGCCGGTACAGCCCCGAAGAAGTTCATCCGTGAGTTCAAGGCTGATGAACTGTTCGGACTGGAAGTCGGTGCGGAAGTCAAAGCAGACATCTTCGAAGCTGGTGATCTGGTGGATGTCAGCGGAACATCCAAAGGCCATGGCTACACAGGAACGATCAAGCGTTACAACGCTCATCGCGGACCGGAAACACACGGTGGTTCCAAGAACGTAAGACATATCGGTTCCCTGGCAACAACCGGACGTAACAACGGCCGTATTGAAAAGAATACACCGATGCCCGGACAGGACGGTGGATTCACAGTCACAAACCAGAACCTGACAGTTATCAAGGTTGATGCGGAAGAAGGTTATATCCTGATCAAGGGTAATGTACCGGGACCGCGCAAAGGTCTGGTTGAGATCAAGACAACAGTTAAGCCTGCAAAGAAAACCAAAGTTGAAGAACTGATTTCCTACAAGGGTGAAACTGTTGAAGAAGAACTTGAAAAAGTTGCGGAAGCCATTAACGAAGAACTGGCCGCTGCCAACAACTAAGGAGGTAAACAATGTCCCAGATAGATGTATACAATCAGGAAGCGAAAGTAGTAAAAACACTGGATGTTTCTGATGAAGTGTTCGGTATTGAACCGAATCAGCAGGCAATCTATGACTCTGTGCTTGTCTACCTTGCAGGGATGAGACAGGGAACACATTCCACACTGACAAGAGCATATGTATCCGGAACCGGTAAGAAGCCGTTCCGGCAGAAAGGTACAGGACGTGCTCGTCAGGGTTCGACCAGAGCGACACAGTGGCGCGGCGGTGCGATCGCCTTCGGCCCGCATCCCCGTAAGTACGGCAAGAAACTGAATCGTAAGGTTCGCCGTCTTGCTCTCCGCAGCGCGCTGAGTGAAAAAGCTCAGGGTGAAGCAATGACCGTTGTGGAAAATCTGAACTTTGATGAAATCAAGACAAAGAAAGCAGCAGCACTGATGGATGCGTTCGGCTTTGACCGCAAGACATTGTTTGTGGCAGATGCATCGGAAGATTATGACAACGCATATATCTCCATGCGCAACATTCCAAACGCATTGCTGGTATCTGTTGAAGAACTCAATGTTTACGACATCGTAAACGCTGACAGAATCGTCTTCACAGAAGCTGCAGCAGTTAAGGCAGGGGAGGTATTCGCATAATGAGTGCTTACGATATCATCATTCGTCCGATCATTACCGAGAAGACAAACCTGCAGAATGCGCAGGAAAACAAGATCGCGTTTGAAGTAAAGAAGGGTGCCAACAAGACAGCGGTTGCCCAGGCGATCGAACAGATCTACGGTATCAAGCCGGTTAAGGTCAATATCCTCAACGTTCACCCGAAGACAAAGAGAATGGGTAACAGAGGACAGTTCACCGGTAAGACAAATGCAGTAAGAAAAGCAGTTGTCACTCTGCCGGAAGGACAGAATATCAATCTGTTTGAATAACAGATAAACTATCGGAGGAAGTCGCTATCTCCGGATAAATGCGAAAGGAAAGAAAGAAATGGCAATTATCAAGTATAAGCCAACGACAAACGGTCGTCGTAATATGAGCACATTAAGCAATGAGCGTATTACAAAGAAGACACCGGAAAAGAGCCTTGTCGTTGCAAAGAACAGTAACGGCGGCCGCGGAAATACCGGCCGGGTGACAACCCGCCATCAGGGCGGCGGTCACAAACAGAAGTACCGTATCATTGACTTCAAGCGTAACAAAGACGGAATCGAAGGAACCGTAGCAGCAATTGAGTACGATCCTAACCGTAACGCAAATATCGCTCTGATCAATTATAAAGATGGTGAGAAGCGTTATATCATCTGCCCTCAGAAACTGGAAGTCGGCAATAAGATCGTCAGCGACAAGGCTGCGGATATCAAGGTCGGCAACGCCATGGAACTGAGAAACATCCCTGAAGGTACATTTGTACACTGTGTGGAACTGACTCCCGGCAAGGGCGGCCAGATGGCAAGAGCTGCCGGATGCAGCGCGCAGATTCTCGGCTTCGACGGTCCGTACGCTACACTTCGTCTCTCCAGCGGTGAGATCCGCAAGGTGAGAAGTGAATGCCGCGCAACCATCGGTGTTGTCGGTAACGAAGACTACAGCCTGATCAACTTCGGTAAAGCAGGCCGTAACAGATGGAGAGGTATCCGTCCTACAGTACGTGGTTCCGCGATGAACCCTGTCGATCACCCTCATGGTGGTGGTGAAGGCAGAACGCCGATCGGACGTAAATCCCCGATGACTCCTTGGGGCAAGAAGGCTATGGGTGTCAAGACCCGTAAGCATAAGAAAGCTTCCAACGCGCTCATCATGACAAGAAGAAATGGTAAATAACTGAAAGGAGAATAGAAAGATGTCAAGAAGTATTAAAAAGGGTCCGTTCTGTGACGCAAGCTTGATGAAAAAGGTTGAAGCACAGAATGCATCAAATAAAAAAGAAGTAATTAAGACATGGTCGCGCCGTTCAGTGATTTATCCGAGCTTCGTAGAACATACATTCGCTGTCTACAACGGCAAGGAACACATCCCTGTCTATGTAACAGAAGATATGGTCGGCCATAAGTTAGGTGAATTCGTTCCTACCCGCAGATACGGCGGTCACGGCGATAATAAGGCTTAAGGAGGAAAATGAGCATGGATGTAAAAGCAACCGCGAAAACAGTTCGTTATACTCCGCGTAAGACACGCCTTGTGCTGGATCTGATCCGCGGCAAGGATGTGGAAGAAGCACTTGCGATTCTTCAGTTCACACCGAATCACGCAGCTACAGCTGTCGCAAAAGTAGTCAAGAGTGCTGCGGCAAACGCTGTTCACAATCATCAGTTAGATGGTTCCAAGTTATATGTAAAGAGTTGTTACGCTGACGAGGGAGTCACATTGAAGCGCTGGATGCCGAGAGCTAAGGGAAGCGCATCACAGATTCTCAAGAGAACAAGCCACATCACAGTTGTGGTTTCAGAAAGATAAGGGAGGAAGATCAGAATATGGGACAAAAAGTTAGCCCGATCGGAATGCGTGTTGGTGTAATCCGTGACTGGGAATCCAGATGGTACGCTGATAAAGCAAACTTTGGCGATCTTCTGAACGAAGATGTTAAGATCCGTAAATTCCTGGACACAGAGCTGAAAGATGCCTATGTATCCCGCATTGAGATTGAAAGAGTCTCCAAGCAGGACTGCAAGATCATCGTTCGCTGCGCTCGTCCGGGTGCTATGGTCGGTAAGAGCGAAGACGGCAAGGATAAACTTGACGCTCTCCGCGCAAAACTCGGCAAACTGACAAACGGAAAGAATATCAAGATTGAAGTGATACAGGTCGCTAATCCTGATCTCGACGCAACTCTGGTTGCCCGCAAGATCTGCGAACAGCTGGAAGCTCGTCAGTCCTTCCGTATTGCTCAGAAGAAAGCAATCCAGCAGACAATGCGTTCCGGCGCAAAGGGAATCAAGACATTGGCTTCCGGCCGTTTAGGCGGTGCCGAAATCGCCAGAAGCGAAGGTTATTCCCAGGGTGTCGTTCCTCTGCATACACTGCGCAGTGATATCGACTATGCATGGGCAGAAGCACATACAACCTATGGTAAGCTGGGCGTCAAAGTCTGGATCTGCCGCGGTGAAGTACTGCCTGGCCAGATGGTCACAGAACCGGAAGCTCCTGCACGTACAGGAAGAGACAACAGAAGGAATGGCCGCGGACGTAATGACCGCCGTAATTCCCGTCCTGCCCGTCAGGCTGAGAATAACGATGCTGCAGAGGCAACACAGGAGAATGCCCGCAATGAATCACAAGGAGGGAATGAATAATCATGTTGATGCCTAAGAGAACAAAATACAGAAGACCTCATCGTCTGAGCTATGAAGGACGTGCCAAGGCTGGCCGTGAACTGGCTTTCGGTAAGTACGGTATCGTAGCTGACGAGGGTGCTTATGTAAGCAGCAATCAGATTGAAGCTGCCCGTGTTGCCATGACACGTTATATGGACCGTAGCGGTAAGGTCTGGATTAAGATCTTCCCTCATCTGGCAAAAACAAAGAAACCTCTCGAAGTACGTATGGGTAGTGGTAAAGGTGCTCCGGACAGCTGGGTAGCAGTTGTACAGCCCGGCCGTATCCTGTTCGAGATCGACGGTGTCAGTGAAGAGATTGCCCGTGAAGCATTACGTCTGGCATCTCACAAACTGTGCGTAAAGACCCGCTTTATTAAGAAAGAGGATAAGTAGTCATGAATGTAAAGGAAATTAGAGATTTGAGCAACGAAGAGCTCAACAAAGAAATTGTTGCATTAACAGAAGAGCTCTATAGTCTGCGTTTCCAACAGGCTACTGGAGGTCTTGACAATCCGGCGCATATGAAAGAAGTACGCAAGACGATCGCACGTATTAAGACCGTTCTTACAGAACGTGAAGCGGCGAAGTAAAGGAGGGCAGGAAAATGGAAAGAAATAACCGTAAGGTACTCCGCGGAACAGTCGTATCTGACAAAATGGATAAGACAATCGTTGTGGAGATTGAAACCACAAAGAGCCATCCTTTGTACGGAAGGCGCGTAAAGTATACAAAGAAGTTTAAAGCACACGATGAGAACAATGAGGCTAAAGTCGGTGATGTAGTTGAAATCATGGAAACAAGACCGTTATCCAAGGATAAGCATTTCCGTCTCGTGTCCATCATCGAGAAAGCTGTAATTCTGTAAGCACTGGAGGTAGAAAGCTATGATTCAAAATGAAACCAGATTGAAAGTCGCTGATAATACCGGTGCTAAAGAGCTGCTGGTCATCCGCTGCCTTGGCGGAAGCAAGCGTAAATCCGCGAATATCGGTGATATCGTCGTATGTGCAGTGAAATCTGCAATTCCTAACGGAAATATCAAAGCAGGACAGGTTGTCAAGTGTGTCATCGTCCGTACAAAATACGGACTGCGTCGTGAGAACGGCAGTTACATCAAGTTTGATGAGAACGCTGCAGTAATCATCAAGGATGACCTGACACCGGTCGGAACACGTATTTTTGGCCCGGTAGCAAGAGAACTTCGTGAAAAGAGCTTCATGAAGATCGTCTCTCTGGCTCCGGAAGTACTGTAAGGAGGAGGCCGCAATGAAAATCAAAACAGGTGATACAGTAAAAGTCATCAGTGGTCACTACAAAGGTACGATTGGTGAAGTAAAAGCGGTTAATCCGAAGACAAACAAGATCATCGTTGAAGGCGTCAACATGATCAAGAAATCCTTAAAGCCTACCCAGATGAATCCGGAAGGCGGCATCGTAGAGCATGAAGCAGGCATCAACGCCAGCAACGTCATGATCTATGACAGCAAGGCTAAGGCAGCCGGCCGTGTTGGATTCAGCACAGATGGTAAAGGCAATAAGACACGTGTAAACAAGAAATCCGGTAAAGAGATCAAAGGAGGCAAGAAGTAATGAATCGTCTCGAACAGAAATATAAAGAAACGGTAAAGCCTGCATTGATCAAGGAATTCAACTATACAAGTACAATGCAGTGCCCGAAGATTGAAAAGGTTGTCATCAACATCGGTGTCGGTGATGCGATTGCCAATCCGAAAGCTCTGGAAGAAGCAGTAAGTGAACTGACACAGATCAGTGGTCAGAAACCGGTAATCACAAAGGCGAAGAAATCCATCGCGAACTTCAAACTTCGTGAAGGCATGGAAATCGGCTGTAAGGTTACACTGCGTGGTCAGCGTATGTATGAGTTCCTGGATAAGCTGATGAATATCTCCCTGCCGCGTGTACGTGACTTCCGTGGTGTCTCCGCAACAGCATTTGACGGCCGCGGCAACTACACACTCGGTATCAGAGAACAGCTGATTTTCCCGGAAATCAACTTCGACCGTGTAAATAAAACACGTGGTATGGACGTTGTTATCGTCACTACCGCTAAGACAAACAGAGAAGCGTATGAACTGCTTGCTCAAATGGGTATGCCGTTCGCAAAGAGGGAGGGCTAAAACATGGCTAAGACATCTCAGAAGATCAGACAGAGCCGTCCTGCGAAGTTCTCCACACGTGCATATACACGTTGTGAGCGCTGCGGACGTCCGCATTCCGTATTAAGCAAATACAAAGTTTGCCGTATCTGCTTCCGTGAACTGGCTTATAAAGGTCAGATTCCGGGAGTTAAGAAGGCTAGTTGGTAAGGAGGACGAACAAGATGAATATGACAGATCCTATCGCCGACATGCTGACAAGAATCCGCAATGGTGTACATGCCAACCTCGAAGAAGTTGATGTAGCGCCGGTTTCCAAAGTTAAGTTGGAAATTGCCAGAATTCTGAAAGCGGAAGGTTATATTGACAACTATTCCGTCAGTGGTGAAGGTGTTGAGAAGAAAATGACGGTTGTATTAAAGTACGGACCGAACAAAGAAAAAGTCATTTCCGGTATTAAGCGTATCTCCAAACCTGGTCTTCGCGTTTATGCGAAAAACGATGCAATTCCCAAGGTGCTGAATGGTATGGGTATTGCGATCATCTCTACCAGCAGTGGAATGATGACTGATAGAGAAGCTAGAATGAAACACGCAGGCGGCGAAGTCATCGCCTACGTCTGGTAAGAGAAAGGAATCAGAAGAATGTCACGTATCGGTAATAAAACGATTACCATTCCTGCCGGTGTGGAAGTTACCATCGCCGATGGGAATGAGGTGACGGTCAAAGGTCCTAAGGGATCCTTGTCACGTAAATTCAATACCAATATCGGTATTGAACAGAAGGATGGTGTGATCACTGTCACACGTCCGAATGAACAGAAAGCGATCAAACAGCTTCATGGTACAACCAGAGCTGTGCTTGCTACAATGATCAACGGCTGCCATGAGGGTTATTCAAAGACTCTGCAGATCGTCGGTATCGGTTATCGTGCAGCATTGCAGGGTAAGAAACTGACACTGAATCTCGGATACTCTCACCCGGTAGAATTCGATGTACCGGAAGATCTGACAGTTACAGTGCCGGATGCCAATACAATTACGATCACAGGTATTGACAAACAGCGTGTAGGTCAGTTTGCGGCAGTTGTTAGAGCAGCGAAGAAGCCTGAACCTTACGGCGGAAAAGGTGTTCGTTATAAAGATGAGCATGTACGTCGTAAAGAAGGTAAGACTGCTGCGTCTAAGAAGTAATGGGAAGGAGAGAGTAAGATGCTGAAAAAAGTAAATAAAAATGCTGAACGTATTCGCAGACATAAACGTGTACGTAAGATTGTCAGTGGTACTCCTGAATGCCCACGTCTGAATGTGTTCCGTTCAAATAAGCACATCTATGCGCAAATCATTGACGACACAACAGGCAGAACACTTGCGGCAAGCAGTTCGGAAGTTCTGAAGCTTGAACACGGCGGAAATATTGAAGCGGCGAAAAAAGTCGGTGAAGATATCGCTAAGAGATGTCAGGCAATCAATATTGAAGCAGTGAAGTTTGACCGTGGCGGTTACGTATATCACGGCAGAGTCCAGGCACTGGCTGATGCGGCCAGAGAAGCCGGACTGAAGTTCTAGGAAGGGGAAGGAGAATACAATGGAACGTAAACCATTCAGAAAAGCACGTGAACCGAAAGAGTTCGACGATGTCGTTGTCTCCATCAACCGTGTCAGTAAAACCGTAAAAGGTGGCCGTCGTATGAGATTCTCTGCACTTGTTGTAGTAGGAGATCATAAGGGTAGAGTCGGATTCGGTATGGGTAAAGCTGCAGAAGTACCGGATGCGATCAAGAAAGCAACAGAGGCTGCAAACAAGAATGTATTCCGTGTTCAGCTGGTTGATGACAACCGTACAGTGCCTCATCTGGCAATTGGCAAGCATGGCGCAAGCAGTGTAATGCTGAAGCCTGCTGCTCCTGGTACCGGAGTTATCGCCGGTGGTGCCGTGCGTTCAATTCTTGAACTTGCTGGTATCTCTGATGTATTAAGTAAGGTAATCGGTTCCCGTACACCTGTTAACGTAGTCCGTGCAACATTTGATGCTCTGGAATCCATGCGTACAGTGAATCAGATTGCCAAGATCCGTGAGAAGAAGATTGCGGATATTCGATAAGGAGGAACTCTGATGAAACTGAATGAAATGAAAGCTAATGAAGGAGCTCGCTTCACATCGAAGAGATTAGGCCGTGGCCAGGGATCCGGTCAGGGTAAAACTGCCGGCAAAGGTCATAAGGGCCAGAATGCCAGAAGCGGCGGCGGTGTAGCAATTGGTTTTGAAGGCGGACAGACTCCGTTCTTCAAGAGAACACCGATGCGCGGCTTCACCAATATGAACCGTAAGGAATATGCAATTATCAACGTTGAAGATCTGAACTGCTTCGATAATGATACAACTGTTAATTTCGAACTTCTGAAGGACTGCGGAATGATCAAGAAAGAACTTGACGGTCTGAAGGTCTTAGGCAGCGGAACACTGGAAAAGAAGTTAACGGTGCAGGCAGCAAAATTCTCCAAATCGGCTCAAAAAGCGATTGAAGATGCAGGCGGCAAAGCTGAGGTAATCTAATCATGCTGCATACGTTCGCCAGCTTTTTCAAGACTAAGGAGATCCGTAACAAGATACTCTTTACCTTGGCAATGCTGCTGGTTTACCGCATTGGATCAGCGATTCCGGTGCCTGGTGTAGATGCTTCACAGCTGGCATCCCAGATTGCGGACAATTCCATTCTCAGTATGATGAACTTACTCGGCGGCGGAGCGTTTGAACGATTATCCGTATTCGCTCTTGGTGTAGGACCATACATCACTGCCAGTATTATTATTCAGCTGCTGAGCATGGATGTGATCCCTGCTTTGACGGAATTATCAAAGTCCGGGCAGAGCGGCAGAACCAAAATTGATAAGATTACACGTTATCTTGGAGTCATCCTGGCGTTTGTCCAGGCCTTCTCCATGGTATATGCATTTGATCGTCAGTATGCAATCCTTGAGAGTAATTCACTCTCTACGTATCTTTATGTAGCAACCATATTGTGTGCAGGCACACAGTTCCTCATCTGGATCGGTGACCGCATCAGTATGAAGGGTATCGGAAACGGTATATCCATTATTATCTTCGCAGGTATTGTCAGCAATATCCCGGCGCAGTTTGTCCAGGTATTCAATATCCAGGTAAGCGGTTCATCTCAGGGTGCTGTCTTCGGCGGTGTTCTGCAGTTTGCGTTATATTGTCTGTTATATCTTGCGATTATTGTCGGTGTTGTGATTATGCAGCTGGCAGTAAGAAAGATTCCGATTCAATATACATCCAGTTCCAATACACGTGGTAATGATATTACATATCTGCCGTTTAAAATCAATTCTGCCAGCGTTATTCCGGTAATCTTCGCAGGTTCGATTATTACCGCTCCTCAGATCATTCTGAGCTTCATTAACGCGGATGCATACAACAAGGTAAGTAACTTCCTGAGTTTACAGAAACCTGTTGGATTGGCAATCTATGGTGTATTGACCTTCCTGTTCACTTTCTTCTATACAGACCTGCAGGTAGATGCAGAGAAAGTAGCGGAGAATCTGGGCAAGAGCGGCGCATATATCCCCGGTATCCGTCCGGGCAATGAAACCATTACTTATCTTCGTAAAGTTATTCACAGAATTACTGTGCTGGGTGCTACAGCCTTGACGATTATCGCTGTATTGCCTTATATTATCCCGATGTTTACTTCACTGCCTTCATCAATCTCGATCGGCGGTACAGGTATCATCATCGTGGTTGGTGTAGCGATGGAGACGATATCTCAGCTTAAAGGTCAGCTCACTCAGAAACAGTATCATGGCTTCTTGAAGTAGAAAGGATACCTGATGAATCTATTGATTATGGGCCCTGCAGGGTCCGGAAAAGGCACTTTTTCGGAAAGAATTATCGAACATTACGCAATTAAACATATTTCCACAGGAGATATGCTGAGGGAACATGTTAAGAGTCAGACAGAGCTGGGAAAACTGGCTGCCGGTTACATGAATGCCGGTAAACTGGTGCCTAGTGATGTAGTCAACCAGATGGTCGAGTATACGCTCGCTCAGGATGACTGCAAGGCTGGATGGCTGCTGGATGGTTATCCCCGTACACTGGAACAGGCTAACGCGCTGGAACAGATCACGGAGAGAATCGGACGTCCGATTGATGCTGTAATCGTTCTTGAAGTAGGACTGGAGACATTGCAGGATCGTATTACGACCCGCAGAGTTTGTCCTCAGTGTGGTGCGATCTACAACATCAAGTCACACCCCAGCAAGGTACCGGGAATCTGTGATCAATGTGGTCATGAACTGATTCAGCGGAAAGATGATACTTTAGAAGAACTGGAAGTACGTATGACTGAATACCATCAGAATACTGAACCGGTCATCGAATTCTATGAAACCAAAGGACTGGTTCACAGAATTGACGGCGACAGGGACAGAGAAACAATCTTTGGGGATATTCAGGAAATACTTGATCGTATTGGATAATCTTCTTCGGTACGATATCCGTACCGAAGAAGATACATAAAAGAAAGAGAGATTGAATGGGAAAACAGGATGTCATTGAAATTGATGGTATCGTAGAGGAAACACTTCCTAATGCCAATTTCAAGGTGAGACTTCAAAACGGACACGAGATCCGCGCTCACGTTGCTGGTAAAATCCGGATGAATTACATACGCATTTTACCAGGCGATCGGGTCACTGTGGAAATTTCACCTTATGATTTAACACGTGGGCGGATTACTTATCGTCATAAGTAATCAATCTAAGTAATTTCAGGAGGAAACAGAAATGAAAGTTAGACCGTCGGTAAAACCTATGTGTGACAAATGCCGCGTTATCAAGCGCAGAGGCGTTGTCATGGTAATCTGCGAAAACCCGAAACATAAGCAGAGACAGGGATAGTAAGGAGAGAAATAGAACTATGGCACGTATTGCCGGTGTGGATATTCCTTCGAATAAGCGAATTGTAATATCCTTAACATATATTTACGGTATCGGATTATCTACAGCGAAGCAGATTCTTGCAGACTGCGGAATCAGCGAAGATATCCGTACAAGAGATCTGACAGATGCTCAGGAAAACCAGATTCGTCAGGCTGTTGATCTGATCAAGACAGAGGGTGACCTCCGTCGTGAAAGAGCACTGAATATCAAGAGACTGATGGAAATCGGTTGTTACAGAGGTCTTCGTCACAGAAGAGGACTTCCTGTTCGCGGACAGCGCACACGTACAAATGCCCGTACCCGTAAGGGACCGCGTCGTACTGTAGCGAATAAGAAGAAGTAATGGGAGGATTGAATAATGGCACAGAATTCTAGAAATAAAAGAGGCGCCGTACGTAAGAAGAAAGTAAAACGTAATATAACCAAGGGTGTCGCACATATTCATTCTACATTTAACAACACGATCGTAACGATCGCTGACGAAGCAGGAAATGTTATTTCCTGGAGCTCTGCAGGTGCATTGGGATACAAAGGTTCCCGTAAATCTACACCTTATGTCGCACAGTTATGTGCAGAAGCAGCCGCAAAGTCTGCAGTGATGCAGGGTTTGAAGACTGTTGAAGTCAACGTCAAAGGACCTGGTCCGGGACGTGAAGCAGCTGTACGTTCTCTGTCCGTAGCCGGACTGGAAATTACAGCAATCAATGATGTAACACCTATTCCTCATAACGGATGCCGTCCGCCGAAGAGACCGCGCGGTTAATCAGGAAAGAGGAGGATTGTTGCATGCAGAAATTTGAACGTGCTGAATTTGAAGTAGAAGAATACGTTGAATCTGAAAACTATGGTAAGTTCGTTCTTGCTCCGTTAGAGAGAGGTTTCGGTACGACGATCGGTAATGCTTTACGCAGAGTATTATTATCATCATTACCCGGTGCTGCGGTATTCTCCATCAAGGTAGATGGTGTATACCACGAATTCACAACGATTCCGGGTGTGAGAGAAGATGTATCCATGATCATTCTTCAGCTGAAGCAGCTGATCATGAAGATCGATGATGATGAAGTATATACACTGCAGATTTCCGCGAAGGGACCTTGCACGGTAACAGCAGGAGATATCCTCTGCCCGGCACAGGTAGAAGTATTGAATAAGGACCTTGAGATTGCGCATATTGAAGCCGGTGGTTCTCTGGAAATGGAACTGAAGGTAAAGAACGGCCGCGGTTATGTCGGCAGTGATATCAACAAGCAGATCAACCAGGGTAGTTCGCAGGGAATCGGAACAGTATTTACAGATTCGATCTATACACCGATTGAGAAAGTCAGCTATGAGGTTCAGCCTACACGTGTCGGTCAGGATTCCAAGTATGACAGTCTGACAATGGAAGTCTGGACAGACGGATCCATCAATCCGCAGAAAGCAATTTCTCTCGGCGCAAAGATCTTGATTGACCATCTGGATATTATCGCCGGATTGAATGAAGAAGTTCTTTCCATGGAAGATATCATCAAAGAAGGCGGCACAGAGGTACAGAGCAAGTCTCAGCAGCAGTTGATTGAAGACCTGGATCTGTCCGTACGTTCATACAACTGTCTGAAACGTGCGAATATTCAGACGGTAGAAGATTTGACACAGAAGACCGAGGAAGAGATGATGAGAGTCCGTAACCTCGGAAAGAAATCATTGAAAGAGGTTAAGGACAAGCTCGCCGAACTTGGTTTGGGCTTCAAGTCCTTCGATTAACAGGAGGAACAGAATATGTGGAATCGTAGATTTGGAAGGACTGCAGATCATCGTAAAGCGATGTTAAGAAATTTAGCTACTTCTGTCATCTTATACGGTCGTGTAGAGACAACAGAAGCGAAAGCGAAAGATATGCGTTCCGTCGTTGATCATCTGATTACCTTAGGTAAGAAGGGTGATCTCGCAGCCCGCAGACAGGCAGCTGCTTATATCCGTCACGCTGTTGCGGATGATGCGACAGGACAGACAGTCTTACAGAAACTGTTTGATGAAGTAGCTCCCAAGTATAAGGATCGTAACGGTGGATATACCAGAGTCGTAAAGACCGGTACACGCCGTGGCGATGCTGCACCAATGGCTTATATCGAATTGGTATAGTATAATAAACCTGTGGAAAACACAGGTTTTTTTGTGAAAAAGATATGTTTGACTGTACTCTGCGTATTGTTGGCAGGATGCCGGAATTCTTCTGAACAATCTCCCCAGCCGACAGAACCGGGTACAGCAGAAACTCCAGAGACTCTTGTGATTGAGTCTTATACCAAAGCGGTTAAGATGAATCACGTATTTCATCTTGGGGATGAGACAGTCATGGACAGGAATACCATGGATGGTGTTTTAGAAGCGGATGAAACACAGTCGGCAGGCCATATCCGGATGAACTACGACAGTAATGGGTTACAGTCGGAGATTGACGGATGGTATACTGACGGGAATCTGTATAATACCTACAACGGTGTGGAGTATTATGAAAAAATGAGTTTTGATGAATTCCTGTCTCTGACATTGATTCAGGAAGGCGCAAAGATCTCTGAGGAAGATTGTCTGGAGATCCAACATGATGGGGATACCACCATTTACGTGATTGATCCGGTAGATGCGAAAAAGATCATCTCAGTCACCTATGACATGTATGATGTCGCGAATTATGCCGTAAAGATTGTGGAGATGACGGTAAAGCGTACGGAACAGAACGGCAGGATCACCGGTGAGGAAGTAACATATACGGCAGATTTAGGCAAAGATCTGTACCTGGACTACAATACATCTGTCAATTATCTGAAACTGAATTCCACGGAAATCATCATTTCCCGGGATATGCTGGATCATTTCAAGGAGTATGTATCATATGACGAAATTGATGTCGACGCAATCAGTGATGAACCGGTTGTGGATGACAGCCCGGAAGATACCGTTACCGCTACATTTGAGAAGAGGATCGTCGGCCGGCTGAATTATCGGAAAGAAACGAACGGTACTTATACGACACAATATAACGAAAACGAATCATATAACATCGACTTTACGAATTGTCTGTTTACTTACAAGAATCGTACAAGTACGTATGTGTATAACTGGCGCAGTGATACCGGTGGTTTCGGCAGTTCCTGTGTTTATGATTTCAGACATGAATCCGGCAGTGATTCATGTCAGGAATCAACATTGGATATGATTAAGAATGTTCGTATGTATTTTGAACTGGAATTGTATTATTGTGGATTATCCCTGGATGATCTGATTGCGGAGAGTACACAGTAGGAGAGTTGATCATGAACGAGAAAGAAATGATATCCGTGATCATACCGGTATATAACGTAAAAGATTATATTGATGAATGTATGGAAAGCGTTGTGCACCAAACGTACACAGACTTGGAAATATTGCTCATCAACGATGGATCAACCGATGGATCACACGAGAAATGTCTATTCTGGGCAGAAAGAGATGCCAGGATCCGCTACATCAATAAGCAGAACGAAGGAGTTGCAGCTTCACGGAATCTGGGCGTAGATCTTGCGCAGGGAAAGTATATTTCCTTTGTGGATCCGGATGACTGGCTGGATCTGACCTATTTTGAAAAACTACACCAGTGTCTGATAGAGAATGACGCTGACTACGCAGAATGCGATCTGTGGCGGTACAACAATCGTACAGGGAAGAAGATCTACCGGTCATGTTACGGAAGAATGGGTGTGCCGTATACACTGGAAGAACATATGAAATACGGGCCTACCGCAACGTATAAGGCAATCTCCAGAAGATCTCTGTGGACAGAGTACCAGATCCATATGCCGTCCTGTTCGTTTGAATCACCGGCTGTGTATTCGCTGATTCTGGCGCTGAGCAAGAAGATTACGAATGTCCGTGAACCACTCTACTATTACCGGCGTTTCCGGGAGAATTCCCTGATTGAAAACGGCTATGCGCTGCCGGAAGGGAAACCAAACAATACTCTGGCAATAGACGCTATGAAATTTCTTGTCGGAGAATTCAAGCGCTGCGGAATCTATGAGCGCTATTCTTCGATTCTTGAGGGTGTGGTGAAATACAGACTCAGTGATATTCTGGCGATGCAGTTTCATCGCAAACCACGTACAGATTATCTGGAGCTGACAAAGAATTACCGTGAGTTCCTTTCTTCCTGTTTCCCGGAAGGGCATAATGAGCGGTATCTGTGCTGGGGAGGATATAATCTCAACCGGATCTTGACGCATATGAATACTTTACATGATCCGTACTGCCGGTTTAACTTCTCAAGCATGATCAGCCTGCTGAATACAGAAAGTATTGATTTGCCGGTAAAACATAAGAATAATTACCGGAGAATCATGGTTGAGAGAGAATTACAGAGGGAATTCTTCTCTGTACTTGAAGAAGTTCATCCGGAGTATATATTCCTGGATCTGATCGAAGAAAGATTTGATATCGGGTTATACGAAGACAAGTACATTACCTGCAGTGACGCGTGGGAAGGAATAGAAGAACCTGTACAGTTACAGGAAATCATCCCGTTCGGATCTGAACAGAGAGATCAATTATTCCGGCAGGCATTTCAGTTATTCCGGAATACGGTGAAACAGACAGTTCCGGATACACGTATAATTGTTATAGAAAACTATCTCAGTGAATATGTCGGTGACTTTCAAAAGAGAGAGTTATTTCCACAGATCGAACAAATACGCTTTACAAATACTATTTTGAAGAAATACTACAACCATATCCGTAAAGAATACCCGGAGATCACCTTCCTCTCACCTTCAGAAATGCCGGAGTATTTCACGGATAAGAATTATGAATACGGAGCTGTACCATCTCATTTGAATGAGATAGTGAATCAGAAAATAGCAGGAGAGATTGAAAAGATACGATGAAAAAACAAGTGAAAGTATCCGTAGTGATTCCTGTATACAATGTGGAACAATATCTTCACGCATGTTTGGACAGTGTGCTTGCGCAGACGTTGCAGGATATTGAGGTTATCTGCGTGGATGATGCGTCACCGGATTCCTGCCCGCAGATCCTGGATGAATATGCGGAAAGAGATCCGAGGGTCACAGTGATCCATCTGGCGAAGAATTCCCAGCAGGCATTTGCCCGCAACCGTGGTATGGAAATCGCCGGCGGGAAGTACCTGTATCTCCTGGATTCTGATGACCTGATTGAACCGGAAACCCTGGAATATCTGTATACCATGGCTGAAAAGGACAACCTGGATACGATTTTCTTTGACTCGCAGGTAATCTATGACAGTGAAGAATTAGAGAGCCATTACGCGAATTATCCGGCATACCGTACAGGAAACTATGAAGACAAAGTCTATACAGGTATGGAACTATTCAAGAGTTTTATCCGTCAGGATGAGTGGACATGTTACGTACAGAGACAATTCTGGAAGATGGAATTTCTCCGGAAGGAGAATATCTGGTTCCCGGAAGGACATGAACATGAGGATGAGGTATTTCCTTTTGAGGGAATATTGCTTGCAGAACGAGCCAGGTATAGTCCAAAACAGTTTTTTGTCCACCGGTACCGTGAGAACTCTGTCATGACCTCCGGTGTTGCTCCTAAGAACTTCTACGGATATTTCAAGTGTTATCTGCAGATGATCAATTTCCTGGAAACAAGAAATATACACTGCCCGGAAGCAGAGTTCAACGTTGCCAGAATCTATGACAAGATGATCAAGTATTATCCTGTCTTGAAAGATCAGTATGATCTTAAGGAACAGTTTATAACACCGGAGGAGAAGCAACTCTATCAGTACTTCCGGTATTCCCAGGATACTGCGGAATATTACGCACCGGTCAGCCATCGGCTGATTCAAGAACTGAAACAATACAAAAAGGTATATATCTACGGGGCAGGGCAGATCGGGAAAATCATACTGAAAGCACTGTTGAAAGAAGATGTTGTTCCGGAAGCGTTTATTGTTACAGACAAAGCAAACCAACCGGAGAAGGTCCTGAATATACCAGTGAAGGAAATCACAGAAATTGATGATTATACCGATGCTATGGTAGTTGTCAGTGCCTCCAAGAAATATGCGGATGAGATTATGAAATTGCTGGAAAGCAGAAGTATTCCGCATGTATATAGAAGACAGTACCAGATTACCGGATAATCGAGTTATATTCCTGTATTTATGGTATAATTTACGCGCATGAAAAAAATAGTCACCTACGGGATATTTGACAAGTTTCATTATGGACACTTAAGTTTATTGAAGCGAGCACGTGAACTAGGTGATTTTCTTATCGTCGGAGTAGTATCGGATGAGTATGCGCAGGACAGAGGAAAACTCTGTGTTGTGGACTCGTTGGAAACACGTATGGAGAATATACGTAAGACCGGATTGGCTGATGAAGTTCTTATTGAGGATCATGACAGCCAGAAGGTTGAAGATATTGTCAAGTACGGAATTGATGCGTTAGTCTGCGGATCTGACTGGCAGGGTAAATTCGATTATCTGAAGCCCTATTGTAAGGTGATTTATCTTCCCCGTACGGAGGGTATATCATCTACAATGATCCGTAACCAGAAATATCCCAAGGTACGTGTGGGAATGATTGGGAACGGCAGAATCGCACACCGGTTTGTCAAAGAAGCTTTGGCAGTCGAGGGTATATGCCTGACCGGTGTATATAATCCTCATCAGGAGAGTGCTTCCGCGTTTGCCTTACAAGAACATCTTGCACACGTATGGAATACTCCGGAGGAGATGTACGAAGATGTAGACGCAGTATATATCTGTTCTCCTCATCAGACGCATGATGAATATACGGAGGACGCTTTGACACATCACAAACATGTTTTATGTGAAAAGCCGTTATCTTTTAAAGAAGAGAATATACACAGATTATATGCGTTAGCTGAACAAAATCACCTGGTACTGATGGAAGGAATCAAGACAGCTTACTGTCCGGGTTTCCTAAAATTGATGCGGACTGTAAACAGTGGTGTAATCGGTGAGGTAACAGATATAGAGGCTTCTTTTACACGTCTTACGGATGATGATCTCAGGGAATGGACGGATGACCAGTTCGGAGGAAGTTTTACAGAATTCGGCAGTTATGTACTATTGCCGGTAATTAAGCTTTACGGTACAGATGTACAGGTAGATCATATTCACAGTACAAATAAGAATCATGTGGACAGTTATACAAAGATGATTCTTTCCTGCGGGAATAAGACAGCTACGGTAAAGACAGGAATCGGTGTAAAGACCGAAGGACAAATGATTATCGCCGGCACAAAGGGATATATTGTCGTAGATGCGCCGTGGTGGAAAACCACCAGATTTGAAGTGCGCCATGAAGACCCAAACCAGGAGGAAATCTTTGAAAGCCGGTTTGTTGAAGAAGGACTGCGTTATGAAATCAGTGATTTCCTCTATCGGATTGAAGGACATCCAGGCAGAGATGACAGGCTCACTGCGGAAGAATCTGCCGCGATTGGAAGAATACTGGAACAATTCCTGAGGGCAAGACAATGATCAATATCTGGGCACATCGGGGATGTAGTTATACATTCCCGGAAAATACGCTGTCATCTTTTGCGGAAGCGCTGAAATACGATATTACCGGTATCGAGCTGGATATCCAACTGACAAAAGACAGACAAATTGTGGTGATCCACGACGAGACCGTAGACCGTACAACAGACTGTACAGGCGAAGTCAGAAACTATACTCTGGCCGAACTGCAGCGTCTGCATATCCGCGGTGATGAAAATGAACATATCCCGACGATTCAGGAAGTTTTTGAGTTGGTCAAGCCGGTATGTCTCAGCCGGGGAGTATTGGTCAATATTGAACTGAAAAACAGTGTAATCCGTTATGAAGGCATGGAAGAAATGATTCTGGATCTGGTGGCAGAATACCAGCTGGAACCATATGTTATCTATTCTTCCTTTAATCCGGATTCCCTTGTACGGTTGAAGCAACTTACGCCGGAGATTCATGCGGGCGTACTGGCTCCGGAAGAAACCAAGTGTCTGGAGATAGCGGAAAAGATCCACGCGGACGCGTTACATCCGTTTATCAAATACCTGGATGTGGAAGATCTGCGGAAAAAGACGACATTGCCTGTACGGGCATGGAATGTTTACCAGTTTGAACCATTCTATCCCAATGAAGGGGAATTGGAGATCCAGAACCTGGAAGTACTTGAGAAACAAGGTGTAACAGATATCTTCACTAACGCTCCGGAGAAATACGTGCCTTTGTATTCGGCAGATAAATCCCCGGAGGTTTTTTTGATTCAAGACTATGACGTGGATGAAAACAGCGGACGGATGATAAAACAGACAGGCAGAATGACCAGCTGGCTTCCTGTACATGTCTATGCAGGGGATAAGATTTATCTGACGGAGAACGAATCACCGGTAACCGTATATTTCTATAAAACAGATATACGTGAAGAACTGATCTATACCTATACGTATGCGGAAGACGGGAACTGGCATGTGTATGATCACTGTGAAGATTACGATCCCGCGCAGGAATCTATGACGATCGTTCAGGAAGGATATATCCGGATATCTTTCCCATACATAGGACATCAATACTTATCTGAGATGATCCGCCTGGAAAGAAATACACAAATCTGTACAGACTGGCCGGATTACTTTCAGGAAGAATGCCGGAAGACCGCAGATACGGTAAATCAGCTGCGCAGACTCGGAGATCTGGTCTATCTGCTTGCGACAGATACCCACTATGCGTCAGGAAGTATGTGGGAAGACTCTTTCCGGAATATGAAGATGCTGAGCCGGAGGATTCATCCGGACGGGCTGATTCATCTCGGAGATTTCACCGACGGCAATATGCCGGAGAAAGTAACCCGGGAGTATGTCTCCGCGGTGATGAAGGATCTGTATTCTCTGGGCATTCCGGTATACTGCACAATAGGAAATCATGACCGCAACCGGTTCCGCGGCAATCCGGAAGGAATATCCGCAGAAGCAGGCGCATCGTTATACCTGAGGCAAACAAGAAGCTATTATTATCAGGATTTCCCTGAACAGAAATTACGGATGTTCTTCCTGGATTCCTTTGATCCGGATCAGAAAGAAAGATATGGTTATACTCTGAAAGAGATCCTCTGGACAGCGTTACATCTTCCCTGGCAGAAGAAAGACTGGAGAGTAGTATTCTTCTCCCATGTTCCTGTACTGGGATCCATGCATGTCTGGAGTAAAAGGATACGCGGAGGAGATCTGCTTCTGAGATTGTTACAGACATTTAACCGTAAGGGAAACAGAATATACGGGTTTGTACACGGGCATAATCACTCGGAACAAGTGAACACACAGTTCTCTTTTCCCATTATTTCTCTGGGCTGTAATAAACCGGAGTACTTTGAGGATCATAAGCCGGAAGGATCACACACTGAAAAACGAGATATGCATACAGTCACACAGGATCTGTTTGATGTACTGATCATCCATCCGGAAGGGACTATGGACAGGATCCGCTTTGGTGCTGGTACAGACGGGAGGATCGGGCAATGATTGAACTGGATAATGATACATTACGTAAAGTTCAGCTGATTCAGCGTGAGATGTTGATTGAAGTAGACCGGATCTGCCGTAAACATGATATTTCTTATACGATCATTGCCGGCACGTTGTTAGGCGCGGTACGTCATAAGGGGTATATTCCCTGGGATGATGATGCGGATATAGCCATGCTGCGGCCGGAATATGACCGTTTCCGTCAGATTTGTGAAGAAGAACTTGATCAGGCAAGGTTTATCTTCCAGGATCACCGGAACACTCCCGGATACCGGTGGGGTTACGGAAAGCTGAGAAGAAAAGACACACTGTTTTTGCGTGAACATCAGGAACATATGCCGTATTTTCAGGGAATCTTCATCGATATCTTTCCTTTGGACGAAGTACCGGAAAACCGTATACTGCGCACATGGAAGAACTTTGAGTGTTTCTGCGTACGTAAAGCATTGTGGTCGGAAGTAGGGAAGATTGCGGACCGGTCACCTGTCAAACGGACAGTATACCGGTGGATCAATCGTATCCCGGAGAAAACGATTCTGAACTATTATGAAAAGATGATACAAAAAGCCAGTAAGAAAAGGTCTTCCATGGTTCGTATACTGATGTTCCCAACCCCGAATAACCAGTATATGTACCTGAAAAAGTGGTATGAAAACCGGGAAGAGATTGAATTTGAGCATTATCTGTTTTACGGTATTAAAGAGTATGATGAATACCTGTCATTTAAGTTTGGAGATTATATGACGCTTCCGCCGGAAAGTGAACGAAAAACACATCCGGTATCACAAATCAAGGTAATCGATATAAAAGACGATGATTAATGAATTCACGGAGAAAATCAGAAGACAAAAGATCTTTCTGTTTGGTACAGGATTTGTGGCAGAAATGTTTTATCGTGCACTGGAACTCAATGGTCTTGAGTCAGGTGTAGAAGGCTGTATTGTCTCTTCGGAAGACTATCTGCGGCCTGACTTTCATGGATTGCCTGTATATACTGCAGCGATGTGCGCAGGCAGGAAAGAACTGGTATGTATTGCGGTTCACGAGGCGAACCGGGAGTCTGCGGAGATTATTCTGAAGGAGCATGGGATCCATGATTATGTGTGGATCTATCCCATGATTTATCCTCTGGTCTATGGAGATGTGCAGGAGGAGAGGAACATACCTTTACAAGAACTCATGATGCATCAGAATACGGAATATTACTGGATAGAGGCAAGATACAGCGCTGCCGTTGAACATACAAAAGAACACCCGGATTATAACATCTACCGCAAGGCTATTGCCCTGCATACAAGTCCCAGAACGGCAGAATACCGTTTACAGAAGATGCTGGAACTGATCCGGGGATTTGAACGCTGCGGATATGATCCGCAATATCCGATTCTGATCGATGACCAATTCAGGATCATTGACGGCCTGCACAGAGCAGCTTTGTGTATATGGAACGAAATCGAAGAAATACCCTGCAGGATCGTTAAGGCTTCAAAGAACTATGAATTATTGCTTGACGACCGTAATTTCCTGCCGGAGAAAAAACTGAAAGAATACGGATTCACTGCAGAGGAGATTCAAAGGCTGCATGATTACCACAAGTTGATGGAGAAGAAATACAGATAGAATGAAAAAGAACCGCTTAATTCCAAAGATTGCCGGTGAGACAAGAGAAGATCATATCCCTCTGATGCTTGATGAATCCATGGAACTCCTGCTGGATTATATTGAAACACACGAAGAGATTGAGAAAATATTGGAGATCGGCACAGCAGTCGGCTGGTCAAGCATGTGTATGGCAGGGGTCCGGAAAACGATCCACGTGGACACGGTGGAGATTGATCTGGATATGGCAGAGAAGGCGATAAACAATATCCGTGACAATGATCTCCGGGATCAGATCACAGTACATCATATAGATGCCCTGCAGTATGAGACCGGAAAGATCTTTGACTTGATCTTCATCGATGCCGCAAAATCCCAGTACATGAATTACGTCGATCACTTCTTCGATAACAGTCATACAGGGACGATGTTTGTCTTTGACAACCTGAACTTCCACGGTATCGTAGATGATCCATCCCTGTCCCACAACCGCTCCACAATACAACTCACCAGAAAGATCCGGGAATTCCGTGAAAAATTATCCGGAGATCCCCGCTTCGCAACACAATTCATGGATATCGGAGACGGTATCGCATTTGCGGAAAGAATCGTATAGTAAGGGTGAGTGGCAAGATGAAAAGAAAAAACGTAATATTACTGACAAATGAAAGATCCGGGCAGGGAAAGATACGCAGGTGTATTTACGATATCCTGACGATTGTCAGTGATGCCGGATATGACGTGATCGTACGTCCTGTATTCTCCATGCCCAAAGATGAACAGATTACTGCGGAAGATCATCCGGACATGGTGATCTGCTGCGGTGGTGACGGTACGCTTCATCATACGATCAACACGATGATTCAGAAAAATCTGGATTATCCTCTTGGGTATATTCCCATGGGTACGACAAATGATTTCTCCCGCAGTCTGGAACTTCCACGGAAGACAGAAGATGTATGCCGGGCAATTCTGGACGGAGATATCATCGACTACGATATCGGTAAATTCAACGATGAGTATTTCAACTATGTAGCCGCGTTCGGGGTCTTCTCGGATGCCAGTTATACAACCAGACAGGAAGACAAGAACCTGTTTGGTTATGCGGCATACGTCGTCAACGCGATATCCAATCTGCCTCACTATGTCTCAGATCAATATCATATGACGATTCATGCCGACAGCTTTGAGGCAGAAGGAAACTATATCTTTGGGGCTGTCAGTAATTCCATGAGTATCGGTGGTATGAGAATCAAGGGTTTCACTAGAGAACGGCTGACCGATGGTAAATTTGATTTGTTCCTGATCAAAGCCCCGCAGAATGCGAATGATCTGACAGAAATCGCTCTGGCCTTAAGTTCCGGTGACTATAATCACCCCTATATTGAAATGAGAGAAATCACGAGGGTGGAGTTTGAATCCAATGAGGAGACCGGATGGACACTGGATGGAGAATTCGGGGGAACACATAAAAAAGAGATCATCACCCTGGGAAAGAAAATCAAAATGATCGTACCGGCAAGAAAATAAAGGATCGAATGAATCGATCCTTTTTTCATCTGTAAACTAGAAGTGTCCGCCGCTTCCGTGAGAGAAACCACCGCTGTTGATGGTTGTACCACCATGACTGTGACCACCTCCGGAACCGGAAGAATTGCCGGTATTGATCGGAATACGTGTCTCTGTACGGTACAGGAAGGAATCTTCACGTATGGCAAGTCTTAATCCATCTTCAGGGATGTAGTTCACTGCCGTGGTCTTGATTCCGGCAGTTTTATTCTTGGCACGCAGACGCAGGCAGACAAGCAGGGAAGTCAGCGGTGACAGTACGGCTGTGATTCCCCGGAAATTCGCTCTTGTTTGTTCTTTCTGAGCTGCAAGTTCTTCTTCACTGATTGTGGGTATATCCACAGGTGTACCCTGCGCTTCCTGGGATAACATATACTCTGAATCGTTCAGGAACCTGTGCATGGCTTCATACCAGTCACCTTGCCTGAGTTCATATTCCACACCAGCTTCCACCTGGTCTTTTCCATAATCGGTAAATGCCCGGTGAGCTTTACTTCCATAGGCTGTAGTCAGATACTCACGTTCGTCCATATCGATGGTAAGCAGATAACCGTTCTTTTCCGGTCCGTATCCCATATCTTCACTCTTGTACAGATACTCCGCGAACTCAGATAATCTTGTGTATCCCTGACGGTCATTCTCTATACGGATATACAGGTCTACTTCATAACGGTTACTGATTTCTATTGCCTTATCTTCCAGTTCCTGGACAGCAGAAGCCTCCAGAAGACCATAGTGATCAACGATATGTTTCGGTGATGCGCTGACCGGTAACAACCAGAGACCAAAGAAGGCGGTGATGGCAATGAACCATGTGATTATACGTTTCATCTCAAACCTCCTTATATCGCAAAGCTGATAATCAGCCAGAATACGGCAATCAATGCCAAAGAGATACCGATAAAGTAGAGTAAGAACTTCCGGTTATCCACAGGCAGGTCATCACCAATCATCTTACCGGTCTGTCCGTTCATTGCAAACATGTAGTTCTTTCCGTTCCATTGTGTTGTCAACATCCAGATGGGGAAGAAAGCATAGTGGATCTGGTCATGTTTCAGACCGACAAAGCGCTGTTCCGGAGCGATGGAGTCATATCCCATTACCGTAGAATCAATCGCAGAACCTGCGGAATTCTTCATCCGCACATCTACACGTTTCGCGTCATCTTCCGCAGACACATCATACTTATCTGCCAGATATCCCGGCATATAACTGATCTGGAAGGGTACCATATCCGCATAGGAGAAAGGTTCAAGAGAATCCATGAACGCGTCCGGCATCTTGCTGGAAGCATCCGCAGGCACATGTTTAAAACGTACATATCCTTTTCTGCGGATACGATAGTGTTCTGTCGTGGTGATCTGTTCCCTGGATGTCCTTGCGATATGAGTACGTGTACCGTGATATGTCATATCCGCGCTGGCAGTACCATCATACAGCCAGAAAGGAACATAAATTCCCTGAATCTCCTGGATATGATTCTCTGACTTGAACGCTGCAGGCAGGAAAGGTTTTCCCTCATAGAACGTACTGAGCTTCTTTACTGCCGCATTCTTGTCCAGTTTGAACGGAATCACGTAATCTGGTTTCAAAGCACCGGAGAACTGCGAGGGAACGATCGTCGGATTACCGCAATACGGACAACGTGTAGCAGCTGTATTATCATCACAAATCAGTTCTGCGCTGCAGGAAGGGCAGGTATAGGCACGCATATGCTGAGCCTCATCCTCTGTCCATTCCAGATAATCCGGAGCCGCATAGACATCATTCGCTTCAATCGCCGCAAGATTCGCATCCGCATACATTTCCTCGATTTCGGCAACTTCAAAAACAGAATCACAGTAATCACACTTCAGTTTCTGTTCTGCTGAATCAAAGTGGAGAGGACCGCCGCACTTGGGACATTTATAGTTTGTGACCTGATCGGGCATGTGTTAACTCCTTTCCGGATGAACTAAAGTAAAATATGGCCGACCGAAACGGCCGGCCATATCACTCATTTATTCAGGTTTCTTAGTACCGCACTTAGTGCAGAAGTTACCATTGTTTTCCGCACCGCAGTTCTGGCAGAACCACTTGGTGCTTTCCGGTTTCTTGGTACCACACTTCGGACAGAAGTTATCTGTGCATTCCTGGCCGCATGTCGGGCAGGTCCATGTGTTTCCTGCCGGAGCCGGCTGAGGCGCAGGTTTCTGCTGTGCAGCATTGAGCATCGCTGCAGCATCGATATTACCGGCCTGCTGAGCCATGTTCATTGCCATGAATCCGGTAGGAGCACCTGCAGTATTGTTTGCGGCATCTACCATTGCCTGGGAAACACTTCCCACGTAGTTGGCATAAGCCATACCAGGATCCTTGAATGCCGCGTTTCTCTGCAGATCCAGTAATCTCTTTTCATCTTCTTCCAGGGCATTGACACTGGATACACCGAAGGAAACGATCTCAATACCACGGAGATCACGCCATTTGGCGCTTAACTGCTCATTCAGCGCATCAGCCAGTTCACCTGTATGAGTGATGATCTGGGAATAACGGATACCTTCTTCACCGGACAGTTTAGCCAACGCAGGCTGTAAAGCTGTCAGTAATTCAGTCTTCAGCTGGTTACTGATTTCATCTACGGTATAGACCTGGGCGAAGTTACCACATACGTTTGTATAGAACAGAATCGGATCTACTACACGGATGCTGTATTCACCGAAGCAGCGGATACGGATATCCATATCGATATTCGCGTTCTTGTCCACAACTCTGAACGGAATCGGATTCGGTGTACCGTATTTGTTTCCAACCAGTTCCTTGGTGTTGAAGTAATAAACTCTCTGATCTTCCGCAGGCTGTCCGCCAAATTCAAAACGCTTACCGATCTGCGCAAAGATCGTCTTGACACTTTCACCCAGATTGCCGGTAAAGAGGGAAGGTTCTGTTGAAGAATCATAACGATATTCACCCGGCTCGGCGCAGATATCCACAACCTTGCCCTGTTCAACGATGATCATGCACTGTCCATCCGCAACAGCGATGACAGAACCATCGGTAATAATATTGTCATTGCCGCGGTTTGCAGAAATGCCGCTGACCTTTTTCTTACCCTTTACTGCGATTACATTTGCAGGAATTGCTTCACAGTAGAAGTACTCTTTCCATTGTTCACTGAGAACGCTGGTGCCGGCAGCTAATGCAGCTTGAATTAATCCCATAATTATTGATCTCCTTCATTTATGTATCTCTATTATATATCATCTGTTCTTGGATGAAATATTAATTTCCTCAGACAATCTTTGTGACAAATCTGTTATTAACAGTAGAATATAGACAGAGAAAAGAGGTACGCAGAGGATGATTGCTGTTGCAGCAACAGATAGAAACTGGGCGATCGGATATCAGGGACACATGCTTGTGCATCTTCCGGAAGATCTGAAACATTTCCGGTTGTTAACTACGGGAAAAACCATCGTATACGGCAGAAAAACATTACTCACGTTTCCCGGAGAAAAACCTCTGCCGGAGAGAAATAATATTATCCTTTCCGGGAATCCGGATTTCCATGTTGAAGATGCTGTCGTAGTAAATAGTATTGAAGAACTACTGGAGATTCTTCCGGAGAATACCGATGATGTCATGGTGATCGGAGGGGGAGTGGTATACCACGCGTTACTGCCGTACTGCGACAAGGCGATCATTACGAAAATCGAGGATGAATACGAGGCAGATACCTACATGGATAACCTGGATGAAGATTCGGAATGGGTCTGTACAGAACGGGGAGAAGACAGGGAATACCACGATACCATCTTCCACTATGACACGTATGAACGGGTGAGGAAATAAAAAAGGAGCAGAGAAATTTCTGCTCCTTTTTGGTAATCGTTATAGTTTGATTACTCAGGTTTGGTGAAGGAGATCGGTGTAGCGCCGGTCATTGCGTCTTCCGCAAGCAGAGAGATCGGAACGGTCTCAAAGTGCAGAGTGACGAATTCTCCTGTACGGCCGCTTTCTGTGGTGTATTCCAGATGATATACCTTGGCACCTGTTTCAGAAGCTTTCGCAGTTGTTTCGATTACGAAGCTTGCGCCGTCTTCCATACCGTCAGCCGCATAGTTTTCACCCTTATCTGCGCCTTCTTCATACAGATATACTTCTGTAACGTTTTCGCCTGTAGCATTGTACAGTGTGTACGCTGCTTTCAGTTCAGGTTCGCCGAATACGATCGGTGTAGCGCCTGTCAGAGTATCTGCGGCAGGGATAGCGATAGCTGTCTCTTCAACATGGAGTGTTTCGAATGCGCCTGTGTAGCCGCCTTCAGTTTTGAACTCAAGAACGAATTCACTGTCTGCAGGAACATCCTCAAGTGTGATTTCGACAGATGCGTTATTCTGCAGACCGTCTTCCGCAAAGTTCTGGCCTTTATCTTCACCGTCGTAAATATAAAGGTCTGTGATTTTTTCGCCTGTAGTATTCCAGACAGTATAGACACCTGTACCTGTTTCTGCTGCTTCAGGTGTAGCAGATGCGGCAGGTGTAGCAGTTGCTGCAGGAGCATTGGATGAGCAGCCAACCATCATCATTGCGAGGACGCCGGCTGTAATACGTGCATAAGTTTTCATTTCATTCCTCCTAAATGCATTACCATGCTTACTCAAGATAGCACCCTATATGGAGTTAATCAAGAAGAATTGTATAAAATGGGATTAAGAATAATACGGTATAAATGGTATAAAACAAACAGTAAGAATAGTAACACTTTATTACGGGCATAATTTGGCAAAAATATAGGACCATGTCAGTACATGATCCTGTTCTGTAACAATACTGTTTCTGCGTGTATCACGCATCTGTCTTCTGGATTTCATTCATGTGCGCATAATATCCGTTACGCTTCAGAAGTTCTTCATGGGTACCACGTTCCGTGACTTTTCCTTCCTCTACTACGAGGATCTGGTCTGCGGTACGGATCGTACTCAGCCGGTGTGCGATGGCTACGATCGTTCGTTTCCCGGCAAGGTTATTGATGGCATTGCGGATCTGTTGCTCAGTCTCTACATCTACCGCTGCTGTCGCTTCATCCAGAACGATGATCGGTGATCTGCGGAGAATGGCTCTGGCTATGGCGATTCTTTGCTTCTGTCCGCCGGATAGTTTTATCCCTCTTTCTCCGGTTCTGGTATTATAGCCATCAGGCATTTCCATGATTTCCGCGTCAATGTTTGCGGCTTTCGCAGCTTCGCGTATCTCCTCCAGGGTTGCTTCAGGCCTGGCATAACTGATATTCTCCGCAATCGTTCCGTTGAACAGGAATGTATCCTGCAGTACAACAGAGATGTTCCTGCGCAGACTCTCAATCGTCACGTCCTGAATATCTTTGCCGTCGATGAGGATTCTTCCGTTCTCCGGTTCATAGAATCTGGAAATCAGCTGGGTGATCGTCGTCTTTCCTACACCTGTAGGTCCTACAAGCGCAAGCATTTCCCCGGGATGGCAGGTAAAGGAAATATCATCCAGTACCTGTGTTCCTTCGATATACGAGAAACTCACATGGTCAAAGATGATCTCCCCTTTGCAGGTGCCCAGGTCTTCTGCTTTGGGCTTATCCGCAATTTCGCAGGGAGCATCCAGGATCATCATGACACGTTCCGCGCCGGCAAGGGACTGCTGCATGTTTTCCACAAGATTTGCCAGACCGGTCACCGGCTGATAGAAAAGGGAAAGATACAACAGGAAGGCAACGATGTCTTCAACTTTCAGACCTTCTTTGTAAGCAAGATATCCGCCGAATCCCACAACCAGGATCGTACCGATGGAAGAGATAAACTCTACCGAAGGATGAAAGATCGCGCTGATCCGGAGAGCATTTAACATAGCTGTCACATGTTCGAAGTTCTTTTCGTTGACTCTCCCGGTTTCATACTCTTCCCGTCCGAAAGACTGGATCTCATGGATACCGGAAAGATTATCCTGGAGTTTTCCGTTCAGTTCACCCATTTTGGACTGTGTAATGCGGAAGAAGGGACGCACTTTTTTCGCAAAGAATATTCCGGAGATCAGAATCAGCGGAATCGGCGCGCAGGTGATCAGGGCTAGTTTGAAGTTGATACTGAGAAGGATGATCAGAACACCCAGGAAGGTCACGATATTGGTGATGGATTCCGGAATCATATGTGCATAGAGCAGTTCAAAATCCCGGGTATCGTTGATGATCCTGCTCATCAGGTCACCGGTTTGTTTATCGTGGAAGAAGCCCAGATGCATGCGCTCCAGCTTGTCGTATGTCTTGGTACGCAGATCTCCCACCAGATACCAGGCAGCCTTATGCGCCATATAGTTACTCATGAAGCGGAAGACGATCCGGATCAGATATAAACCAATCAGGATCATGGTCAGTTTCCGGATCAGTTCCAAGTCAATCTCATCCACACCGTTACTCACGATACCGGTCATTGCGGACAAGACACGTGGTGCAGCCAGATTGACAAGGGTAAGCGATAATGTCGCAAAGATTGCCAGGACATAAAGACCACGGTAACGGATAGCTTCTTTACTCAGTTTCCACAGGGTTCTCATATAACTATTATAAAATATAAGTGCTTCTGTACAACATATACCAGGAGTATTACGGATACATAAGCATTCGGATTTCTGTGTTTTTCCCGGAAAACAAAAAAATGTCAGCGAACAACTCCAAATGAAAGCAGATTTGCCTGTTTTCTCGTACTTGATGCACAGATAAATGAAATAAAGGGTTCAAATATCAGCATAATCACGGAACAAACCGAAATGTAATCAAAGATTCAGAATAATTATGCCTTTATACAAACCAATTTGAAATAAGCAGGGGTTAGATTTTTCTTTCTATGATTCAACTATAAGAAAAAGCAGACTTAAGGCATTTTCATCGATGATATGTGTTGGCTTTCTTGTTATAGATGTGCTTTCTTCCTCGACCCATTGAATGAGAGTGCTTTTGCTGATGTAACTGATTTGAATAGAAGAAGATGTTGCATCGCAGATCGTCACCGTGCTTTCCCGGATGTTTAGAATTCTGTATTTTTTAGTTCCTTTAGTGACTAAATCACCTATTTCTAGTGTTTTGGTTTTCATTATTTCTCCTTGTTTGTATAGATTTGAAACATTACGCGAAGTATCCTGATTTTCGTATAATGGCTTTGTTATGAGCTTTTAGGCAAAAACGACACCACGTCACCATTTTGATAAATTAAAACGGTCCTTTTTCAGGGACCGTCTCGACTCCTTTGATTATTTTTTCGGTTTTTAGCCAGAAGGCAGAAAACCGTTCTCATTTCAAATTAATTTGTTCCTTATCCACTAAAGAGAGTGTACGCTTGTTTCATTTTCTTTTCCAGTTTTTTGTTTCATATACTTTTAAATTTTGTATCAAGAAAACACAAAAAAGCGACCCTTGTTTCATTTGGGTCGCCATTTTTGTATCAAGTTTTTAATAAAAATTGAACCTTTGTTTCATTTACCGCAACTTTTGTCTGTCTTATTTCATTTTGGTTTGTCTGTTTACAAAAAATGGCGCCTCAAACAGGACTCGAACCTGTGACACCCTGGTTAACAGCCAGGTGCTCTACCGACTGAGCTATTGAGGCACGCTTTAATAATATAGCATTTTGATATATCCTGCGCAAGAGTTTTTTCAACCAAACTGAAAACTACGGAATATAATAGAGTGAAACAGAAAGAATACACAGATGAAGAAGAAATACTTGTTTTTTGATATCGATGGTACCCTGGCCGGTGGTGGTCATGCGTATACGTATGTGCCGGATTCCTGCCGTGATGCCCTGCGGAAAGTACGTGAAGCCGGGCACTTTACCGCAATCTGTACCGGAAGGTCCCAGTGTTTATCCGTGAAGCTGATGAAAGAACTGGGTTTCCATCATATGGTATCGGACGGCGGTTACGGGATTACAATCAATGATGAATTACTGGAGATCATCCCGTTGGATAAGGAACGAGTTATAGACTTGATCGATGAGTGTAAGGAGAAAGGGATCCCCTGGGCTTTACATACCGATAATACACCGGCCAGAAAAGCACCGGATTCTTCATTCTTTGACTATACACATGATGAACACATCCGTACGGAGGTCGTTGAAGGACTGGATCCGCGTAACTGTGAGAATATATACAAGGCATATGTCGCATGTCATACACCGGCGGAATACCAGCTGGAAAGTCTGAAGAAACTGCCGTGGTGCCGCGTACGTGATACGCATATCTTTGTGGAACCGGTGGATAAAGCATTCGGAATCAAGAAGATCATGGATCACTTTCATGCGGATTACAAAGATGTGATCGTCTTCGGTGATTCCATGAATGACATTACAATGTTTATTGATGAATGGACCTGTGTAGCCATGGGAAACGCGGAAGAAGAAATCAAAGCCAGGGCAGATCTGATCACTTCATCTCTGGATGAAGATGGCATATACAAGGCATGCGAAGCACTGCATTTGTTTGAACCTGCAGGAACTGAATAATCTGGATTGTACATAGTAGCACCACGATAATGAAAAGTTAGTCTTGAATAATATTTTGTTGTTGAACGTGTTTAGATTATGTAAAATATAATACATGGAAAAATATGAATATAAAAAAGGGGAACCCAGGAGGCATCTGGAATATCCGGAAAAGACCATGTTTGAGATGCTCCGGAATATTGCGGAACAATATCCGGATGCACCGGCATATGAGTTTTACGGGAAGAAAACAAATTATTGCGAATTGATAGGCAAGATTGAAACAACAGCCAGGGCATTCAGATCTTTAGGCTTAGGAAAGGACAGTATCGTGACGATTTGTCTTCCCAACATTCCTGTAGCAATCGATTCTTTCTACGCACTGAACCGGATCGGTGCTGTCGCGAATATGATCCATCCGCTGTCAGCCAAGGATGAAATCACGTATTATATGGATTACTCCCGCAGTACACATCTGGTAACACTGGATATGTTTTACGAGAAAGTAAAAGAAGCGGTAAAGAATGCGGATCATCCGGTAAAGATCATCATCGCAAGAATGCAGGATGTATTACCTGTACACCTTGGCTTTTTCTATGCTTTAAAAGAAGGACGTAAATACCGGAAGTATCCGGAGAAGGATGATCTTCTCTGGAAAGACTTCCTGAAGATGGGACAAGATCTTCCGTTACCGGAATGCAAGTTTGAAAAGAACTATACTTCCGTTATCTTATACAGCGGCGGCACAAGCGGAAAACCGAAAGGCTGCTGTCTGTCAGACTTGAATTTCAACGCGTTAGCTATGCAGGCAAAAGAGTTTATCCAGGTGTATCTCGGACCGGGTATGACGATGTTAAGCTGTATGCCGATGTTCCACGGCTTTGGTCTGGGCATCAACATTCATACTGCTCTTGTCCACGGCGCGTTCTGTATCCTGATGCCGTCTTTCAACATCAAGACATATTCAGAGATGTTGGTAAAGAAGAAACCAAACTTCATTGCCGGTGTACCTACGATTTTTGAGGCGTTACTGCACGCTCCTGCCCTGGAAGGACAGGACCTAAGCTTCCTGAAGGGAATGTTCTGCGGAGGAGATTCCCTGCCTCTGGAAGTAAAGAATAAAGTAGACGCGTTCCTGAAAGAACATAACGCCCAGATCCAGATCCGGGAAGGATACGGACTGACCGAATGTGTTACCGCTTCCTGTCTTACACCAAGAGATGAATATCGTCCTAATTCCATCGGTCTCCCGTTTGCGGATACCTACTACGATGTCGTAAAACCGGGAACGGATATTTCACTGAAACCCGGGGAAGAAGGCGAAATCGTACTGAAGGGACCAACAGTTATGGTTGGTTACCTGGATCGTCCGGAAGAAACCGCGGAGACATTGAGAAAACGGAGTGACGGGGATACCTGGCTGTATACCGGAGACCTCGGATATATGGATGAAGACGGGTATATCTACTTTGTTCAGAGAATGAAGAGAATGATCATCACCAACGGTTATAACGTCTATCCCGGAATCCTGGAAAACGCGATCGATTCCTGCGAAGGCGTGGATTACAGTTGTGTCATCGGTGTAAAGGATACCCGCAGAGGACAGCGTGTCAAGGCCTTCGTAGTCGTCAAGGACGGTTATCCCAGAGATGACGCAATGAAGAAAAAGATCATGGATCATATCAGTACGAAAGTCGCGGCGTACGCATTGCCGAAAGAAATCGAGTACCGTGATGAACTGCCGAAGACATTAGTCGGTAAGATCGCGTACCGGATCCTGGAAGAGGAAGAAAACAAGAAAGCAGAAACACAGGCACAGGAAACACCGAAGAAGAAATAGAACTGGAGGAGTATTTACGATGTCGAAAGAGAGAGTAAAATGGGGTGACCGCAGAGATGGCAAACGTGTAACAGCCCCTGGTCTTCAGACCGTAATGACAGCCTTATTTCCCAAACGTACAGAATCCGAAGTGTATCTCCATGATACCTTGGACGCTACCGAACTGCTGAAATACCTGGCAAAGAAAAACGAAGGCAGAGAAGACGGCAAGATGACGATTTTCCACTGTGTCATTACATGTCTGGCGAAGATGTTATACGAACGTCCGACGATGAACCGTTTTATTCAGGGATATCGAATTTATGAGAGAAACGAGATCAGCTTGTCGTTTGTCGCAAAGAGAAGATTCGCGGATGGAACCGAAGAATCACTGATGTATCTGATTACCAATCCTGAGGAAACCGTCAATGATATCTCTGCCCGGATCATCGGGGATGTACGTGAAATGCGCAAGAGTGAACACTCTACCGGTGGTATTGATGAACTGCTGGATAAGTTTGCGGCTCTTCCAAGACCTTTGCTGGCTTCTTCGATAAGAGTGATCCGCTGGCTGGATTTCTGGGGTAAGAATCCCAAATTCCTTACAGACGGGGATCCTAACTATTCTTCGATCCTGGTATCCAATCTTGGCAGTATCAAATGTCCTTCCGTGTATCATCATCTGAATAACTACGGAACAAACTCCATCATGGTAACGATCGGAACCTTGCATAAAGAAGAAATCCTGATGGATGACGGACATAAGGAGATTCGTGATGTGGTGGATATTGGTGCTACTTTGGATGAACGTATCGGGGATGGGTTCTACTTTGCGAGAAGTCTGAAACTTGTACGGTATATCTTCGAACATCCGGAACTGCTGGAAAGACCTCTGGGTGAACCGAGCGGGTTCGATTATCAGTAATTACTTAAGCAGGATTGGCTGTCATTCCTGCTTTTTATATCAGATTTTGACAAGTACATCAGCCTGTGGGATAATAATTGTCATATTTTGATAGGAGAGTGATTTGCATCTATGGATGACGGCGGCAGTCAATGGTCCTGGCTGATAACTGTAGTGTTTCTGGTATTACTGGCAATGTTCTTTGCCATTACCGAAACTGCATATGCATCCGTATCGCGTACAAGATTACGTGCTTTAAGTGAAAAAGGGGATATACGGGCAAGACGTGCCGTGGATATTACCAATCATTTTGAGCGTGCGATTACCACGATCCTGATTTGTACGAATATTGTTCATCTTGCGGCAGCCTCGATCGTCACGGTGAATGTGACAAAGCTCTGGGGTGTATCCGCAGTCAGTATATCCACGATTATTTTTACGTTGGTGATCTTCTTCTTCGGTGAGATGCTGCCGAAAAGCATAGCCCGCAAATATAATGAGAGTATCAGTCTGAGTACAGCCAGTCTGCTGTCTTTCTTTATGACTCTTCTGGCTCCGGTATCTTCACTGTTATCCGCCATCGGCAACGGTGCTTCCAGACTCTTTAAGGAGGAAGGAGAAGTATCGGTTACCGAAGATGAGTTGTATGACATCATTGAGGATATGACCAAGGAAGGTACTCTGGATGAGGAACAAGGGGATCTGATTTCTTCCGCGATCCAGTTCCAGGATGTGGAAGTAAGCAGTATTCTTACCAGCCGGGTAGATCTTGTAGCCCTGGATGTTGATACAGATCAGGAAGAGATACTGAAACTGATCAAAGAAGAGAATCACAGCCGTATCCCTGTATACGAGGGGACAATCGATAATATCATCGGTATCTTACAGATCCGCAAATATATGAAGACCTATCTTGCCAAGGGAGAAATCAAAGATCTCCGGGAATTGCTGGATAAGCCTTTCTTTGTGTATCAGACCGCCAAGATCGATGATGTCCTGGCTACGATGTCCAAGGAGAAACTGAATATCGCGGTCGTTACCGACAACTTCGGAGGAACCCTGGGAATCATCTCTGTGGAAGATATCCTGGAAGAATTAGTCGGTGAGATCTGGGATGAAGACGATGACGCAGAAGAGAATATCATTGAGATGAACGATGGTACATTCAGTGTCAACGCCAACAGCCTGGTAACCAGTGTCATGGATGAACTGGATGTGCACTATGACGAAGAAACAGAAGAAAAGATCAATAATAAATTGATGAGTGAACTGGCCTTTGAGACGTTCTCTACCATCCCCAGAGAAGGAGATACATTTATCTTCCTGAATACCCTGATTACCGTACAGATGATGGAACAGAACCGTATCGTACGTCTGAAGGTCAAGATCCTGGATAACCAGAAGAAGGAGGACGCAGAATGACAACTGTATATATTCTTGCGATCATTGTCTGTATCCTGTTATCCGGTTTCTTCTCCGCTTCAGAGATGTCTTTCTCTTCAAGCAATAAGATCCGTCTGGAGAATATGGTGGAAGAGGGCAGTAAAGCCGCTGAAGTCGCCTTATACCTGTCTGAACACTTTGATGATGCGTTATCCACAATCCTGGTAGGCAATAACCTGGTGAATATCGCAGCATCTTCTCTTGGCACACTGACCATGATCCTGACGGCAGGAGAGGAATATACCTGGATCGCTACACTGGCTATTACGATCTGTGTCATTATCTTCGGTGAGACGATCCCCAAGATCACTGCCAAGAAGAACGCCACCAAGTTCTCTCTGGTCTTTGCGGGACCTGTACGTCTGTTGATGATCCTGTTCAAGCCGGTGACCTGGGTCGTTGTGCACCTGGTGAACCTGATTACTTTTGCGATGAAGCCGGAAGAAGTCCTGGATGAAGAAGCTGCCGTGGAAGAACTGCACTCCATCATTGAAACTGCAGAAGATGAAGAAGTCATTGACGAAGATTCTTCCGAACTGATCAGCGCCGCCATTGACTTCGCGGATATCTCGGTATCAGAGGTTATGACAGCGCGTGTGGATATCCTGGCCATTGATGTGGATGACAGCTGGGAAGAGATCATGGAAGTAGTCAACGCGTCTTCTTTCTCACGTATTCCTGTCTACGAAGATAGTATTGATAATATCATCGGTATTTTATCCCTGAACCGTTTCCTGAAGGCTTCCATCGACCAGAAAGAATTTGATATCCGGGAGATGATCATGCAGCCGTACTTTGTCTATAAGACCACCAAGCTTCCGTCCGTCTTATCCACACTGCGTGATTCCCAGCAGCACTTGGCAATCGTCACCGATGAATACGGAGGTACTTTAGGTGTGGTATCCATGGAAGATGTCCTGGAAGAATTAGTTGGTGAGATCTGGGATGAAACCGATGTCGTGGAAAAGGGCGTCAGTGAGATCTCTGAGAACCAGTATGTGATTGACGGAGATCTGCCGGTATCCGAATTAATTGATCTGATGGACTGGGATGAAACAGAGTTTGACTATGAGAGTGAAACGGCAGGCGGCTGGTGCATAGAGATGCTGGATGAATTCCCGGATGAGGGAGAATCCTTCACCTATGAAGATACCGTAGTAAAAGTACTCGAAGTAGAAGAACGCCGGGTAACCAAAATACAATTGCTTAAAAAAGAAAAGCAGGAAGATAAATAACCATGATTTATACACTGACACTGAATCCCTCACTGGATCTTTTGATGTCTCTGGACAAACTGAATACCGGAGAGAGAAATGTCGTAAAAGAGAATCAGTTACTGGCCGGAGGTAAGGGAATCAACGTATCTCTGGTTTTACATGAACTGGGAGTACCAAGTACTGCCCTTGGCTTTATTGCCGGGATGAGCGGGAAGGAGATCTGCCGTCAGCTGGATGACATGGGAATTACACATGCCTTTACCCAGGCCGGCGGATATAACCGGATCAATGTGAAACTCAAGGCAGAGCAGGAAACTGAAATCAACGGGAAAGGACTTATACTCACTCCTGAAGAGATTGCGGAACTGATCCGCGGTCTTGACCGGATGGAAGAGGGCGATACGCTGGTGATCTCCGGAAGTATGCCGGAAGATGCTCCGGAAGATCTGATTGACTGGATCACGGGGTATATCGCTTTCCAGGGTATACGTCTGGTCTGTGACCTGCACGGAAAAGATCTTCACCGGGTGATCTACCGTGGACCATTTCTGATCAAGCCGAATCTTGCGGAACTGGAAGAATTCTTTGAACACTCCATGTCGGATGAAGAAGATATCCTGCGTCATGCGCACAGATTACAGGAGATGGCTGAAGGGAATGTCCTGGTATCGCTGGGCAGTGACGGCGCGGTATTCGCAGATGAATCCGGAAACGTATACAAAGAAAAAGCTCCCCGGGGAATCCTGGTGAATTCCGTAGGAAGCGGAGATGCCATGGTTGCGGGGTTCCTCCATGCGTATGATCTCGGTTATCCTTCATCGGAGATCCTGCGGTATGCGGTTGCCTGCGGAAGTGCCTGCGCATTTACACAGAGATTTGCGAAGAAGGAAGAAATCACAGCCCTGTATAATCAAATGAAGCGTGGATAACCACGCTTCTATTGTTTACGGTTGATATAACGGTATACGGTTGGCTCACTGATCTGCAGCTGTCTCGCAATCTCTGCTACAGCGCCTTTCATCTTCAGTACACCTTGATCTTTCAGCTTGTGAACGATCGCTACTTTTTCCTTTAATCTCATTCTGGACGGCAGCATTCCGTATTCACTGATTACCGAATGGATCCTGTCGGTAAGCATTTTTTCCATGTCCATCTGAGGAACAAGACTTTCGCTGTAGTCCGGGTCATCCGGTACGATCAGGTTAAACTGCTGGATCATTCTCTGGATAACGTTTTCCATCTCCAGAGCTACACTGAGATCACGGTTAATACAGAGAAGACCAACCAGTTTATCCTTGTTTTTAATGAAAAATGTGTTGGAACTGAAGTTCTTTTCCTTACCTACACCGTAATAATTCGCAAGATAATCCTGTGTTTTATAGATTTCCGAATCAATAATTTCACGGGAAAGATCGGTTAAAGGAGAACCGAGATCTCTGCCGGAATGATAACCGTTACGGATTGCAATGATGGATTTTTCAGGATTGGAAACGTCATGGAGAACGACTTCACAGCCGGGGCCGGCCATCTCGGCGAGAAAGTCAACCCAGGGGAGAAATAAATCTAGTACTTCTTTATCTTTCATAGTGATACCCTTTAATAAAAATATTCTAACATATAATTAAGGTAATAAATGTATGTAAATATCTTTCTCACATTGAAAATTAGACTTGCATAGTAGTTGATTGATTTATATACTAGAGTTGATTCACTGAAGAGATTATAATAGAGTCATGAGGGGAGGTGAAGTGATGAAGAATATAATCTCTACCGAAAACGCTCCGGCTGCAATCGGACCGTATTCCCAAGGTGTAGCAACCAGCGGACAGTTTGTAATTGTATCGGGGCAGCTGCCGATTGATCCTGCAACAGGAGCATTCGCAGGTGAAGATATTGCTTCACAGACAGAGCAGTCTTTAAAGAACATTGAAGCAATTCTGAAAGAGGCTGGCTATAGCGTGGAAGATGTTGTGGAAACAACCGTTATGTTAAGTGATATCGCTGATTTCGCGGCGATGAACGAAGTTTACGCAAAACACTTTACACAAAATTGTCCGGCCAGATGTGCTTTCCAGGTAGCGGCTTTACCGCGAAATGCGAAAGTTGAAATTCGTGCCGTTGCCTGCAAATAGGTTAAAGCACACATTTATGCAGTATTAATTAATTTATAAGGAGAAAAATTAAATTATGAGTAATCCTGCTGTACAAGGAATGAACGGTACCATTTGGGTATTCGCTGGTATCCTGATCGTATGGGTTCTTGTTCAGTCTTTCCTTTTCTGGAGACTGACACAAAGTTTCAACAACAAGTTTAATCTTGTTACAAAAGAAGAAATCAGTTCTGCTATTAAGACTGGTGCTATTGCTGCTATTGGCCCGTCCCTGAACTCCATCGTCGTATGTCTGACTCTGATCGCTATGGTCGGTTCTGCTACAGCATTCATGCGTTGCGGCGTTATCGGTGCTCCGGGTTATGAATTGTTGATGGCTAACACAGCTGCTGCTACAGCTGGTGTTAACTTCGAAGATGCTGCGTTTGATGAAGGTATCTTCACATTCGCAATCTTCTGTATGGTTCTCGCTTCTGCTCCGTACTTCATTAACACAATGATTACACTGAAGCCGTTGGACAATGCTGCTGCAAAGGCTCAGGAATCTGGAACAAAAGTTCAGTTCACAACTTATATGGCTGATGGTGCTATGTACGGTTTGTTAGGTTATTCCCTGCTGAATAACTATAAAGGACCTGCTTCCTTAGCTGCTATCGTCGGTGCTGCGCTCGGTTACACACTCTGGAACAATCTTGCTAAAAAGAAAAAGAGTTTGGGTGCTTATAGCCTTGCAGTTGGTATGTTATGTGGTATGCTGTTTGGACAGGTTGCCGCAACCATACTGGGTTAATGAAAGGATAGGTGCTTAAAAATGTCAGAAAACAAAGCTACATTATCACCAGCTGAAGAGTATTACATTCATGAATTTACACCTGCAGTTCACAGAATCGGCCGCTTCACCATGGGTATTGCGTTCATTCTGAGCTTCCTGCCGGTTATCTACTTCTATTTTGTTAAAGGTTATCAGGCTCCTGTAGCTACATACATTTCCGGTTTCACAGCAGTTTCTGCTATCGGTATTGGTATGTGGTTAACTGAACCGCTGGTATACTGGCCGATCCTTGGTTCCGCAGGTACATATATTGCTTACCTGTCCGGTAACGTCGGTGGTATGCGTTTCCCGGTTGCTGTATCTGTACAGAAGATGGCTGAAGCAGACATCACAACTCCGAGAGGACAGATCGTTACTATCACAGGTATCGTTGCTTCCGTTGTTGCTAACCTTGCTATCCTGCTCTGTGTCGTCGTCGTTGGCGAATGGATCCTGAATCACCTCCCTGCTCCTGTACGTGCTGCATTAGGCTTCGTCATGATTTCCATGATGGCTGCTAACATGCTCATGCGTTTGAACATGAACGGTGGTCCTGCAAAGGCTCTCCCGAAGGTTTGGCCGTATATGCTCAGTGGTGTTCTTGGTTTCATTCTTGCCAAGAATGTTGCACCTCTGAAGAACTGGGGTATGTGTATTGCCGTTGGTGTTGCAGTTCTCTGTGGTTACTTCAAGTATCGTAAAGATAAAGCTGCTGCCGGCGAATAATCTAAATCTTTATTAATTAGAATTCCCCGGTTTTAAAGCCGGGGAATTTATACAAACAAAGGAGAATAAATAAATGTCACATACAATTGATATGCATTGCGATACATTGATGCTTGCTCTGTTTAAAGACGGACCGGAAGCTGATGTATATGATCGTCCGGATCAGCATCTTGATGTTAAGCGTTTGGTTGAAGGCGGCGCAATGGCGCAGTTCTTCGCTATCTTTATTCCTCCCAAAGGTGTCTATGCACACTTCAATCGTCCTGCAATTCCCGAAGCTGAATATATTGAAGGTTGCGTAAAGATTTTCCATAACACTCTCGAACGTCATTCTGATGTATTAGCAGAAGCTAAGAACGCGGATGATATCGAAAGAAACTTCAAGGATGGCAAAGTCAGTGCTGTTCTGACCATGGAAGATGGTGTTGAAGTTCATGGTATGATGTCCAACCTCGACAAGTTCTATGACATGGGTATCCGTGCTCTGACACTGACCTGGAACTTCGAGAACTGCTTCGGTGCTCCGAACAACAAAGATCCGTTCATCATGAACAAGGGTCTGACATCCTTCGGTAGAGATGCTGTCAAGCATATGCAGGACATTGGTATGCTGGTTGACGTCAGCCACGTATCCGATGGTGTATTCTGGGATGTATTCGAAATCGCCAAGGTTCCGTTTGTTGCTACACATTCCAACTGCCGTGCACTCTGCGGTCATACACGTAACATGACAGATGATATGATCAAGGCTCTGTACAAGAAGGGCGGCGCTATGGGTATCAACTTCGGTCATGAATTCCTGGATGCTACAGAAGGCAGCCTGGACAGCCGTATCAACGACATGGTCGCTATGGCTCTCCATGAAAAGGAAATTGCTGGTACAGAAGTTATCGCTATCGGTACAGACTTCGACGGTATCGGCGGAAATCTGGAAGTTAATGGTCCGGATAAGATGCACCTGTTATTCGACGCTCTTGTCAAAGCTGGCTTCACCACAGCTGAAGTCGATCAGATCGCTTATGGCAACGTGCTGAGAATCATGCATGAAGCTGTTAAATAAACAGTAAAGTAGTACAAATCACAATTTAGCAGAAGGCCGCAGTATTGCGGTCCTTCTGTTTCGTTTGAGGGAAGGATTATTCACGATGTTCGCTTTTTTTAAAGGGATTCTGGCACTGGTTGCCGTAATATTATTTTTCAGTCTTGTGAGTTTGAAGTTTCCTTCCGGGGATAAGGCAATGAGCGGTGTAGCCAACGCTGCTGTATGTACATTCCTGGTAGAAGCTATTTATAAATATATTCTCGGTGATTTTGCCGGAATTGCGTTCTTTGGTACAGTTGGCTCCGTAAGCGGCAGTATGGGTGCTCCTGCGGCTGCTCTGCTTGTCGGTATAGCCATGGGTACCAATCCTATCTATGCCGCTGCCGGTGCTTTCGCGGTTGCCGGATATGGTATCTTACCAGGTTTCCTTGCCGGTTATACATTACATTGGCTGGTTCATTTCCTGGAGAAACATCTCCCCAGCGGTATTGACATGATCCTGCTGACACTGATCTCCGCTGCCGGACATTACGCCATCGCTAGTTTCTGTGATCCGTATGTGTCCTTTGTACTGAATATTATCGGCGGAGCAATTGCGGAAGCGACAGAGTTCTCTCCGGTTGTCATGGGATTCATCCTCGGCGGTCTGATGAAGATCATCTGCACAAGTCCGATGTCCAGTATGGCGCTGACCGCGATGTTAGGTCTTACAGGTCTTCCCATGGGTATTGCGGCTGTTGCGTGCTTCGGTGGCACATTCTCCAACGGTCTGGTCTTCAAGCGTCTGAAGATGGGTGACAACGGTAAGGTGATCGCTGTCATGCTTGAACCTCTGACCCAGGCAAATATCATTACTTCCAATCCGGTAATCATCTATTCTTCGAGTTTCCTCGGAGGAGCGTTATCCGGTACGGTAGCTGCGTTATTCGGTATTGTGGACAACGCGCCTGGTACTGCCAGCCCGATTCCCGGTTTACTGGCACCGTTTGCCTTTAACCCGATTGGTAAGACAGCGCTTGTTATGGCAATTGCCCTGGTTTGTGGTGTAGTCAGCGGATTCATCATTTCCACAGTTGCCAAGAAGATGAATTATAAGGTGGTTATTCCCCGATAGGAGTATCTTATGGATGTCAGAAGACAAGAGTTATGTGAATTGATGACGCAGAACCGCCGTGTTACACGGGCAGTCATGCGTTATCAGGATGCGGAATTCAGCAGTCTGTGCGCAGTTGTTGCGACAGCGGCTCGTAAAGCCCTGGATGAGGATGAAGTTCTTGACGTTGAAAAACTGATCAAGAAGTCCAAGTTCCTCGGCAGTGAATTCCTTCCCGGAAGCCGTATGATCCTGGCGACTACACTGGAGATGATTCCGGATGAAGAAACCATGATCAACCGTGTCATCAATATCGATAAAATGCTGTTAAAAGAGATGCTTCCAAGTCATCACTTGAGTATTACCGCAATGATGATTGCACGTTCAAATCCGGATGAATCCAAAGATGCGGAAATCGTCAAGGGTGTGGCAGAACAGTACAAAGTCCTGAGAGAACGTTATCCGTTCCTGATCAGCGACAACGATTGTAACGCGGCTGCCATGGCGGTGCTTGACCACCGTGATGTGGATGTATTCGGAGAAAAGATGGACGATTCGCTGAAAGCACTGCGTCCGCATGCTTTATCCCGGAAGGTCCTGATCCCTCTGGCCCAGTTATATGCTTTATCCAGATTACCTCTGGATGAGAAAGTACAGCGTTTCCAGACCATGCTGAATCTTCTGGAAGATAATAATATTCCGGTAGGTACAGAAGATTATGACTTTGTGGCAATCGGCGCGTTAGCACTGGCTTCCCATGATCTCAACCGTTCCATGAACAACGTCAAGGAGATCCATGCCTATATCCAGGAGAACCAGACGCTGGGACGCTTCGCCCGGGCAATCCGCAACCGCAGAGTATCGTTATACGCGATCTTCCTGGAATTGGCTGCTTTATTTGAAGAAACCGAAGAACAGACAGAA
>JAFWFE010000016.1 GCA_017512555.1 Solobacterium sp.
CAGTGCCGATACAATGGAACGGATCAGATAATACAGAGACAGATCACCGGCACGAAATCCCAGATCACGGATGATCGCAGAAAAGAGTATTCCTTGTGTGTTTGCTACCGCACCCATGGCTCCGCCCTGGATCAACATAGCCGCAATCACGATCTTCCACGGGAAATTCTTACCTTTCATCGTACATGTCCCCCTTCACTGTATTTATTATATCGGGATATCGACAGAGAGGATAATGCGATTATTTATATCTCATATACAGATTCGGTATAAGAAAAGACTGGTTTGTACCAGTCTTGTGTGTTTTACAGGATCTCGTCTACCGCCAGGATCATCGTCATCAGTAACTTGATACCGGCGATGTAATTACTGATATTCACGAATTCATCCGGCTGATGCGCGCCGCCGTGGCCTTCCGACAGGTAATCCGGCTTCTCGCCCCAGTTCAGGCTGTAGATACATCCCGTAGCGAACGCATTCTTCATGGCGCCTGCGTAGGTACCGCCCTTACCGATACGGATCTCTCTGTCGGTTACGCCTGTGTATTCCTGGAATACACGGTTGATGGTCTGAATGACCGGTCCGTTGATATCCAGGTGGGCACCGTAGGTCTTCTCTTCTACCTGTACGGAGTAATCCCATTCTGCTGCCTTGGCACGTACATTTTCTTCCAGACGGTCACCGTTGTCCGTCACACAGTAACGGCAGTCGTTTAACAGGGATATATTGCCTTCGTTGAAGAGTAATACGGTACCGGAAGAAACCGTCTGGCCGGAGATCTCATCCGTGTTGTCAATGCCCAGGAATGTCCCGTAATAGTCATCATTCACATGATCGAGGAATTCCAGGATATGACGGTCTGACTCTCTTAAGCCTTCCAGTTTGACAAGGGCTGCGGTCAGTACCTTTACCGCGTTGACACCACGTTCCGGGCCGGCCGCGTGTGTTGTGACACCAGGCGCTGTGATCGTTACGGTATCTTCGTTCTCAGTGACTTCAAAGTCTTCCGGTACGGATTTCCAGTCAATAGCACTGGCCTTGGAGATGACAGCTGTAGCCTTGTTCGGCACGATATTGAACGCGCTGCCCGCATACAGGTCCGCAAAGTCAGAAGATAATTTCTGGTTGGAGATCAGACGGTAACGCAGTCTTCCGAATTCTCCGGCAGAGCCCGGGAATCCCGCATCCGGCACAAAGGTGAATGCTGGTGCTTCATAGTGCGCGCAGTAGTACTTGACATCCTTCATTCCGGTTTCTTCGTTGGTACCGAGTAATAACTCAATGTTGTTTCTGAGAGGAAGCCCGAATTCACGGAATGCCTTCATGATATATAAACCGGCAATCGCCGCAGACTTGTTGTCTCCGGTGCCTCTGCCGAACAGATATCCGTCTTTTACGATTGGATGATATGGTTCGGTAATGGTCCAGTCATCCCCTGCCGGTACGACATCCAGATGTGCCAGGATACCAAGTCTCTTTTCCTTGTTCAGGTTATACTTGATACTTCCGACATAGTACTCATGGTTATGGGTTTCAAAGCCTTCTTCTTCACCCTTCTTCAACATGGCGTCCAGGACATTCTTACAACTCTGTCCGAAAGGCTTTACCGCATCTCCGTCACGGGATACACTCTCGATACTGGCAATTGCCATCAGGTCCTTGATGATATTATCTTTGTTGTCATCAATATACTGATAAAGCTGATTCATTGTTTCCTTGTTCATAAAAAACCTCCGTTATACAAGAATTATACATGAATTCTATTTCTCTGATGTGTTGTTTCCGTACTCTTCCATGTACCTTTTTGCGTCCTTGATAAAGCTCCAGATCATCAGGATCATGATGATCCCTATAGGGAACGCAGAGATGATACTCACACTCTGGATGTTGTTCATGGAACTTTCCGAGAATACCAGGGCAATCGGCAGTACGATCAGTAAGATACACCACAACAGGGTAATCAACGGGTGTGGTTTCTCATTCTCCCCGAGTTTCTTATAACTGTAACAGGCTGCGGTATAGGCGATGGAATCAAAACTTGTCGCATAGAACGCGATCATACAGACAAAGATCCAGATCAGGATCAGACTGTTTACCGGCATTGTACTGATAATATTCAGGATCAGCTGGTACAAGTCTCCGTCTGCCGCGTACATGGCGATAAAGTCTGCTGTGCCGGCAGTCTGAAGCCCTAAAGAATAGTTACCCAGCACAATAAACGATACCAGTGTGCTTCCTACACCGAATAGATATCCGCCCAGGATCGTCTGTCTGACTGTTCTGCCCCGGCTGATATTCCCGATGAAGAACGGAGCCGCGATACACCATACCATCCAGTATGCCCAGTAGTAGATCGTCCAGTCCTGAGGGAAGTTACTGGTTCTTCCCGGATCTGTATACGTACTTAATTCGATAAAGTGCTGGATCATCTTACCGAAGCTCTGGATCCCGTATTCCAGGATAAGCCTGCCCTGTCCGCCGATCAGGAAGACCAGGATCAACAAGCCGAAGAACAGATAGATACATAACTTGGCTAAGAAACTGATTCCCTTGAAGCCATGCAGGACAGCGTAGGTATAGACTGCGCAGGTGATCAACAGGATGATGATCGTTACCGCGGTACGGCTGATGGTGATCCCGAACAGTTTTACGGCGATAATTGCCAGTAACGGTGTGGCCACGGAGAAGGTTGTGGCGGTACCTGCTAACAGAGCGAACAACGCGAATAAGTCGATTACACGCCCGAGAAAACCATGCGCGCGCTTTTCCCCGATGACTTCTAGACAAGCTTCGGAATATCTTTGTTTCTCCCTTTTCCGGCAATGCACCATGAAGCCGAATGCCACCGCCAGAACCAGATAGAATGCCCAGGGGATAAAACTCCAGTGGAATAACGGGAATACTCCTGCCCACTCCACGATCGGTCCCAGTTCAGCGATATGCGGATTGGAGGCGTACATCACCCATTCCGCGAAGCTGTAGAACAGGATATCTGCCGCAAGACCGCAGGTAAACATCATACTGCCCCAGGTGAAGAAATTATACTGGGGTTTCTCTCCCGGTTCTCCCAATACGATATCTCCGTACCTGGAAAAAGAAAGCCAGAGAGAGACGATCAGCACTCCCAGTCCAATCACCAGATAGTAACTTCCCAGAGAATCTCCGAAGAAGAAGCGTACCTGGCTGATCACACCGTTCGCGTTTTCAGGGAAGATGAACAAGTAGATTGCCAGTCCCATGATCAAGAAGAATGGGACCAGTGTGATCATCCAGTCAATTCTGTTTTTGTCTGTTTTCGGGTTACTCACGGGAATCACCTCCGTTATATTTCCGGTATGCAGGATCGATCTGTGCCAGTTCTTCGATACTGTCTATTTCCACGATGTCGGATGCGCGCATTTCCCGTATACCGAGAGTAAACGCGTCAAAGTGACAGAACATCGGCACATCATCCCAGTAAATCTGAGTGTTGCCGGATTCAAATTCCTGTTCCACAAATCTCCGGAGTTTCTTACCGTCTTCCGAAGACCACCGGGAGATGGAATACAGCTGCCAGCCGTGGGTTCCTCCGGTTCTGGAACAGGACTGGACAATACCGTCTTTGACTTCCATCAGCCACTCCCTGGTCTCTCCTTCGCACCACACCGCGTTATACCCGGAGCGTGTAAAGTACGGGGCAAGGATCGAGGAATCATAGATGATCTGGTCTCCGTCCAGGATCATACAATCTTCCAGGTATTCTCTTGCGTAATACAGGGAAGAGATATTGTTACAGGTGTCATACCGGGGATTCTCGATCAGATGTAATCCGGGATATTGTTCCGGGAGATCCTGGAATTGTTCCTTGAGATAGCCGACAACTACGTATATTTCTCTTATACCGTTTTCATGTAAAGCTTCAATGACCGTATCGATCATTCTTGAACCGTTGACCTTGATCAGTGGTTTGGAGGTTGTCAGAGTCAGCGGACGCATGCGTGTTCCTGTTCCGGCGGCCATGATGACTGCGCGCTTTACCTGGTGAATGGTTGTATCTGTCATGGGTCAGCCTTCTTTCTGTGTCATCCGCTCACTTGCGTAGAGATAATACTCTTTCGCAAAGCGATACTGGCGTAAACTGTATTCGCCGAATTCTACACCGAGTTGTCTCTTGAATTCACACCAGTTGGACCATAACAGCCCGCATACGGCGATATAACAGTAGATCTTGGTCCGTACTTCATCCGGACACTGTTGTTCGAAATACAGGTCAATAAGCCGGTCTGTCTGTGCTTTATCGTACATACTGTAGATACAGAACATGGCGATATCCACATGCGGATCCTGCATGCCGGCATATTCCCAGTCGGTCAACTGCAGTTCTTCCTTCCCGTCCTTTGTGTAGAACAGGAAGTTATCACATACCGCATCAATGTGGGTCAGACACCAGTCTTTCGGCTGTGCCTGGATGTATTCTTTCAGTTTCAGGACATTCTCTCTGGTCTTCACGTAGTCCCGGTATACCGAAGGCTGTCCGTTCCACAGAGATTCGTAGAAAGCAATCTGCCCAAACAGATCAAACGTATGGGATACCTCCAGTTTCATCTCATGAAACTGCCTTAGCTTCTTCATACACTTCTGCAGGTCCTGGACATCATCACTGTCACATACACGCACGTTTTCCAGGTACGCGGTGATTTTATATCCGTTATCGGGATTGATATAGACAGGGTCATCACAGAGTCCCTTACCGCTGATGGCTTCATATACCTGAGCTTCATTCTTACGGCTGATCAGACGTTCTGTCCCTTCTCCCGGTATACGCATGATGTATTTCTTCTGATTCACCGTAAACAGGAAGGAGCGGTTGGTCATACCCTTCTTCAGTACGGAGATATTCGTGATTCCGGAAGGATGTACGTGGAATACAGAAGAGATCGTACGGATCGCGTCGGAATCCAACTGTGTGGAACCGGCATCCAGATCACGTAATTGTTCGTAAGTATTGATTTCAACGATATCTTCATCCCGGAAGACCTTTGCGTGTATACTCAGTTTTTCCCTGCTATACAGCGCAGATTCCCAGAAGGATTGTTCATACCGGCGGTCAGAAATCAGTCTTTGTATGTTTTCTTTCACGGTTACAGCGTCTGCTTCGGCCAGATAACAGATCCCGATCATACGGTTGCCCTGTTCGTCTTCTGTACGTACCAGTTCTCTTTTCCGGTTGAGCCGGAGATCGCTGTCTGTGGTTTTTTCTTCGGATACCGCGTACCAGGAATAGAGTTCATACGCAGAGAAAGGGTTATTCCTGCACCAGAGATCACAAGGAACGATATATGTATTTCCGAGCTCTTCTGAAGCCTCCGCCAGACTGTAAAGGTTATTCTTTGAAGCATACGCTTCATTGATCACCAGATTCACATCGAATTCATCGATCAGGTATTCAAACTCTTCTTTCATAAAGCCGGCGACTACCGTGATCTTCTGTATTCCCGCCTCATGAAGCTGGTTGATCAGCCGTTCAATCAGGCGTTCCCCTTTTACTTCCAGGAAGGCTTTCGGTGCG
>JAFWFE010000017.1 GCA_017512555.1 Solobacterium sp.
GGGAAACAATCCGGTCAGCAGCTATGCCATTTTAAATAAAACTGGAGAAGATGTAACAAAGCATTTCACACAGATAAAGACCATTGATGGAAAACTGACGGTGGATCCGGCTCCGCTCACGGTCTGGACAGACAGCGCATCCAAGGTTTATGACGGAACCCCCTTGACTGAACCTGATATACAGATAAGGACTGTTCCAGGATATGAAAGGGGAGAACCGCTCTGGCGTGATACAGCGCTGGTAGGAAACGCATCCGCAGGCGCTGAGATCCTGTACGGAATCTGCGGTACGACCTGGGTACACGGTACCAATCCTCTGACAGGTGAGATCAGGGAAATCGAACTTCCGGCCGGAAAGAAGATGACCGTCTATCTGAATGATGAAGCGGGTGAGAAGAGTATAGAATTTGTCATCGAAGATATGACAGAAGAAGATATCCCGGAAGAGATGCTGCGCCTGTATGCCGACAATCCGGACCTCCTTGTGCAGGCATGCAAGGATACAGGCTGGGATGAAGAGGCCATACGAAAGCGGATCGAGACGCTTCCGCAAAACACGGAAACCGCAACAGAAGTGAAAAGTGACCTGAAAATCACGCACAGTTCTTCCGATCGCCTGATGCAGGACAGTACCAATGTGCGCATTCATATCGATACAAAGATCACCAATTACAACGGAAGAGCTCTTGGTGGACAAGAAGCACATTTTACCGATGTAAGGATCGATCCTTCCATTAAGATTAAAGCGACCGGCAGCCAGACGGATGTAGGACAGAGCAGTAACACCTACGATATCGACTGGGGCAACGCGAATCCGAACAACTATGTTTTTTCTGAAGAACTGGGAACTCTTACAGTGACACCCGCTTCTCTCAGTGTTACAACCGGCTCTGCCGATAAGATCTATGACGGTGAGCCGCTCACCAGCGAGGAGGCTATCCTTACCGGTCTTGTAAATAACGAGACCGCTTCCATTACCGCTACAGGAACGATCACGGAACCCGGTACGGTGGTCAATTCCTATACCATCGACTGGGGCAGCGCCAAAAGCAGCAATTACAGCATCACAGAACACCTGGGAACGCTGACGGTCAGCGAAGCAGCTACCGTTTATGACGATCCGGTGACGCTCACAGCCGAATCCGTTGAAAAAGTCTATGACGGAACAGCGCTTACCGCTTCTTCTGTTAAGGCAACCGGACTTCCGGAAGGCTTTACCGTCCAGGCTTCTTGTGAAGGCAGCCAGACCGACGTCGGCAGCAGTACGGCCTCCGTTTCTTCCTACACGATACTGGATCCTTCCGGCAAGGATGTGACCTCGCAGTTCGTGAATGTTACGGTTAAAAGCGGCACCCTGACAGTGACACCGGCAGCCCTGACTGTCACGACAGGATCCGCTGAAAAGAAATACGACGGAACGCCGCTGACGAGCGCAGAAGCTTCCGTGACAGGTCTTGCCAACGGGGAAACAGCTACGGTTACAGCCGAAGGTTCTATCACGGAAATGGGTTCTGCGGATAACACATATACGATCACATGGGGAACAGCAAAGGAAAGCAACTATACAATTACAGAAGAGATCGGAACCCTGACCGTCACGGTACAGGATGCATCTGTTTCCCTGACGGCTGCTTCAGACGAAAAGACATATGACGGCACCGCCCTTGCCAATGATGCGTATACTGTGGAGGGACTGCCCCCGGGATTCACGGTTAAAGCCGAAATAAGCGGCAGCCAGACAGATGCGGGCAGCAGTGCCAATACGGTTTCTTCTTATACGATCTTCGATGCGTCCGGAAAGGATGTGACAGCACAGTTCTCGAATATCAATACAGTAAGCGGCACCCTGACTGTGGTTGCGCTGCCTGTGGTATTTGACCTTGCCTGTAAGGAACTGGAGTACCCGGTATACACCGGATCATCCATTGTTCCGAAAGGGCTGTACGGAACCTATACGGAAAGCGGTGAAGAAGTCGAGATCGATGAAGAATGGGATGGAATTCTTGATGATCAAGAACACCTTGCCGGCTACATCTATACCGCCCATCTGACCGGCGGAGTGGATGCAATAATATCCGTTATGGCGGTAACGGACGCAGGAAAATATGAAATCGAACCGGAAATTGTTTTTACACCCGATAAGAAATCAAACTACGCTATTACCTATACGAATAATATTCTTGAGATCGCTCCGATGGAGATCACGTTTGACCTGGGTGGTGACAAGGGTGGAGAAACCATTACATATTTCGGCGGGCTCTGTTTGCCAGATGACCCCACCATGATTGTGGACGGTAAAAACGTGACTGGTGATGTTTTTGAGGGCATTTATGAGGATGGGCAACATGTCGGACAAAAGATCACATACTTACTCCCCGGCAATTATCAGGTACAGTTGACTTACGGAAGCTATAAAGACGCAGGCACCCATACTATCAAGCCGAAGGTCAACTTCCCTGAAGGAGGTTCGGATAACTTTAAGCTGCTCTATACCAATGAGACGATGACGATCCTCAAAAGACCGCTCACGATGACATGGAATTATGATCTGAATGTTGCAAACAGTGGCTACACATTCAGTAATGTTAGCGTGGCATCCAGCTATGGTGGTGTTATTTCAAATGGTCATGAGACACATCCTGGCAGCCTTAATAATAATAATGGATTCGGTCAGATCTGGGAATGCACATGGACCTCTCCGGCAGGTGAAACGTTTAATGTCATACTTAATATAAGATCGCTGGGAGATTGGAAAGAAGGTACATCAACAGTCAGGGAATTAGGTATTTCAGGACTTGACGATATTTCCGGTAATTACGAGGTATCACATGTATTTACCGGTGAAACGGTGTTCCAAATCACTTTAGTAACAACTGATGATGGTGATGCAGTTGGACCTTTAGGAACATTCTCCACATCCGGAAGATCAGCAGAAATTCCGGAAGTCACGGACGCAGAAGCAGAAGAAAACCGCGGAACAGCAGGTGACACAAAAGAATCTGAACTGATGGATGATCAGATAAAGGCTGATAGCACAGAAGAGTCTGCAAAGGCCTTGGAAAACCATGACAGTAAAACGGATACGGAGGATATAAACACAGAGACTCAGTCAGAAACAGAAACATCCCCTGCTGAATCTGCCGAAGAAAACACAGTAGCTAAAGAAGACATGGATGATTCTAAAGATAAAACGGATCCGGTGCCAAAAGAAGAAGCACAGGACTCCGTAATCGACAATGCCGAAAGCAGCAGCGGAAAAGGATCATCTGCTATCGGAAGTACAGTAGCGCAGGTGCAGAAACAAACCGGTGCCGCTGTCCTGGAAGCAGCAGAAACAGCAGTGACGATCCCGCAGAATCCTGAACAGGATACTGATACGGCAGAAGAACCAACTGAAGGAGATTCATGAATATACGCAGACAATGGATCATCTCGCTTGCTGCAGCCCTGGTGATCACTTTACTGGCCGGTGCCGGAGCGATCCGGCGTATTGACAGCTGGATGCAGGACTGGCTGTACCAGCGTCCTGGCGTTACTTCTGATGATATTATCATTATCGGCATAGACGACGCGGCATTTGATGTTTTGGGCCCTTACAACACTTGGGACAGAAATATCATGGCTGCAGCGATTGAAATGCTGGCTTCCGACCCCGATAACAGGCCTGCTGCAACGGCTGTCGATGTGCTTTATGCCGGAAGCACTTCAGAATCAGCGGATAAACGGCTGGCAGAAGCTGCCGATGCACTGGGAAATGTAGTTACGGCTTCCCTTGCAGAGTACGGCGAGGAAGTGACATGGGAGAACGGGCATGCCGCTTCTCTTGACCGTTCAGCGGTTATACAGTATGAGCAGCCCTTTGACGGACTGCGGGACGCTTCTGTACAGGGACACATCAATGCCATGTATGATACAGACGGCGTGATGCGACATGCTCTGTTGTATGTAGAACCTGACGGAAATCGTATTTATTCCATGGCTTACGAAGCGTACAGGCTGTATGCAGAAGCACATGGAATTGAATGCAAAGAACCTTCCGTAAATCATAAAGGATTCTTCTATGTGCCTTTTACAGGCAGGCCGGGAAGTTATTATGACGGTGTA
>JAFWFE010000018.1 GCA_017512555.1 Solobacterium sp.
AGTACCGCCTAATGCAGCCGCAAGTTTTTCACCGATCAGGTCACCAAGTCCGCAGGCAACCATCGCGCCGCCGACAGACAGAGCTGCAATAAGCATTAATACGATCATGAACGGGACAGCATTGGTCGCTTCTTTCGGTTTCAGAACGCGTGTAACAACTTCCAGTGTAGCACCAGTCATCGCTACCTGCCAGTTAGCCAGGCCAAGCTTACTGGAGAAGATCAAGCCAAGTGTTGTCAGAGCGAACAGGAAGTAACCGAGGAATTCCTGCAGAGGAGGAAGCGGTTCCTGTTTGTTGGCACCTGTGTGCTTGGAAGAAGAAGCTGTGATCGGAACGGAAGGCTGTTCAGGCGCGAACTTCGGAGCAAGGAAGATTGAATATGCGAGAATGATGATCGCGGAAAGAATTCTTCCCTTGAACGGATCCAACAGCTGCATCTGATAGTCTGTGTAGCCATAGGATTCCATATAACCGTTCTGGGTAGCGAATGTGGTAGCGCCTGTACCGATCGGTAATACGTTACATGTACCGACTGCCACAAGACCCATGGAGAAGATCGCCTTGGAAGGGCTGACGCCTGCCTCTTCACAAGTAGCGCTCAGCATCGGTGCCATGATCGTGAATACAGCGACAGGGCTCGGGATCAGGTTGGCAAGCAGGAATGTCACCAGCATATAGCCTGCCATCATAACGGTGAAGTTACCGCCGGCGATCTTATAGACTGCGCTGGACAGCTTGTTTACCGCTTGTGTGCGGTTGAAGCCTGCCGCGACGATGAACATGCCGGTGATGAGCAGAACGTTCTGGTTCGCGAAGTTCGCAAGAACATTCTTTGCCGGGACGATGCCGGACCATGCGGTCAGGATGATCGCGCAGAGAGCGACGACACCGTTGGTTGTTTTAAGTCTTTTTGCAGAGACATATCCGCCGATCAAGAAGACGAATAAGCCGAGACACAAATACATTTGAGTTGTCATAAAGTTCCCCTTTCTTCAAATGTGTTTGAAGCTGTGCACAGAGTTCCCAGAAACTCTGCGATTTCTTTCACGTTTCTTTTTTGTGTGAAAGAAGATAGTTTTGTTACCGCTTACAATATACACATGCTTTCCTGCGGGAAACTAATGCTTAAAAAAAGTCTACTTATACATTCTTGTTATAAGCAGGTATCTTTCAGATCTATCAGGCATCTACGTATGATCTGATACTTCTCTGTATTTTCAAAACCTTTTCTGCAGATCAGATATCTCCAGCTTTCAATATCTTCTTTTTCATCCAGGACAACATAGTGTGATATTCCTCCTTTGGCAAACGCGATCCGGTCAACCTGTCCGGCCGTTAGAAAATATGTTCCCACACCTGAATCAGCCAGTTTCATTCTCTGGTACATGTTCTCTTCTTCAACAAAGATCGGGTTTAAATCGTATTTACTGCATAACTGGTCAAAGATATCCCGGCTGGCGGTTCCTTTCTTGTTTACAACAAAATGTTCATCTTTAAGATCTTGTACATGGACCTTGGTAATATCACCTGAATCCGTATCTCTGGTTTTCTCCAGAATCGGCGAATTCGAGGAAAGATAGAAGAATGAATGCATACGTTCCAGTTTTTCGTAATGAAGTTCACTATTAAACCGGGTGACATTCAAATATGCCACATCCAGTTCCCGGTTCAATACCTCCCTGTGCAGTTCACTGCTTCTTCCGCCTTTGGTTTCCAGACGATACTTCGGCTCATTAATGTAGAACCAGGACAACATATTACTCATATAAAGTATTGCCTGTTGTGTAGCCGAGCCGAAGAGAATCGTGTTTTCTCTCCTGGACTGGTTCAATTGTGTCTGCAGTACAAAGTTGTCATGCAATAACAGAATCTCTTTTGACATCTTGAAAAAGCGTTCTCCGTCTTCTGTAAGAACAATCTTCTTTCCCTGCGTACGATCAAACAGAATAATGTTATACTCATCTTCTGCTTTACGTATGATTCTGCTTAACGCAGGCTGTGACACATATAATTTCTCTGCTGCTTTATTGATACTTCCGGTTTCGATCACTGTATTGATCTTCTCTAAATCTTCTATATTCATAAAGCCACCTTTTTTTAAATTATAGTTTAACTTGGGAAATAATACCAAGGAACTGTACAGAAAAAGGAAGGCACCTCTGCAGATGTCTTCCTCTCTTTTGTTGTATTACCAGTCTTTGACAGAGTTGTCGAACGCTCTCTTTGCGGAGTTGGACCCTCTTTCCTTGAGCGGGTACAGTTCACTTGCGTTATCGGAGAGTTCAACACCGATACCAGGTTTGTCAGGAATCAGGAGACATCCGTTTTCAAAGCGGAGAGGTTCCTTTACCATGGCATCTTCAGCACCATTCAGGCAGAAACCAGGCAGTTCCTGAATACCGAGATTCGGGATAGATGCGCAGATCTGCAGACATGCGGCTGTGGATACAGGTCCCAGCGGATTGTGCGGGATCAGCAGGACATCGTGTGCCTCCGCAAGCGCAGCAATCTTCTTGGCTGTGGTGATACCGCCGACAGCACACACATCCGGTCTGACATACTGGCAGGCATGTCTGGCCATCAGCTGTTCAAATTCTCTCAGGTTATAGAAACGCTCACCGGTGGAAATCGGAACACCGATCTTGGAAGCTACTTCTGCCATGGTATCGACATTGTCCGGTCCCACGGGATCTTCAATGACATACGGGAGATACGGTTCTACGGCACGTCCAAAGGCTACAGCTTCCGGAAGGGTCATACCACGGTGTACTTCAAGGATCAGGTCGAAATCCCAGCCCACAGCCTCTCTGACAGCCTTAACTGTACGTACAGTCTCCTGAACACGGTTGGCAAAGAATTCATCCCTGCCGTCATTTGCAGATTTAACCGGACCGTTACAGAAGATCTTGGCGGCAGTAAAGCCCATTTCCTTCAGTTTGACATATTCCTGTACGGTTTCTTCCAGGTCACCTGTATGTTTCATGATAGATGCGTAACATCTTACCTTGTCTCTGGTCTTGCCGCCGAGTAATTCGTATACAGGTACTCCTAACGCCTTACCCTTGATGTCCCAGAGCGCGATATCAATTGCGGAGATCGCGGACATGATGACAGATCCGCGGAAGTAAACCGAACGATAGAAGTTCTGGTTGATATCTTCAATCTTAAACGGATCTTTACCAATCAGGTATTCACGGAATTTCAGGATGGTTTCTGCTGTAGCTTTCAGATAACCCCAGTTACCTGCTTCTCCAAGACCGACGATACCTTCATCGGTATAAATATGACAGAAGAGATAATGTTTTGCGTACTGAATTGTTACATCTGTGATTTTCATTGTCGTTTTCCTTTCTCTTATAACAGACTTCGGATAAATCTTTTGTGTAATTCCAGAGCTTCTTTCCATTCTCCGTTACGGTTAATGGTAAAGCCATGCATGGAATTCCGGAATCTTCTCATGGTTACTGCTGTACCCGCTTTGGCGATCCGGTTTGCGAATTCCTCGCCTTCTTTCTGAAGGGTATCAAATCCGGCAGTCACAACCAATGTTTCCGGGAATGCCCCGAGAATCTCATCGGATAACAGAATCGGTGAAGCGAGTTCGTCAATGCATTGCTGAGGTTCCATGTACAGTTCAAGATAATTATATTCCATCAGAGCTCTGGCTGTGCGTCGTTCATCCTTGTAATCCTCCTGATTTAATTTCAGGAAAGGATTAACACGCTGGTCTGCAGGAATATAATCCAGGATTAGACCCTGGACATGGAAAGCAGGTTCTCTCTCATTCAGTGCCAGAGCACCGCAGGCAAGATTACTTCCGGCACTGTGACCAAGCAGGAAGATCTTTTCCTTGTCAAAGCCGTATTCCTCCGCGTGTTCATAGGCATACTTTGTTATATCGTATACTTCATAGACCGCTGCCGGGAACGGATACTCCGGGGCTAACACATAGTCAATATCCCAGATCAACGCATGGAAGTATTCTGCCAGTTCGCTGCAGTATACCGTATCACGGTCAGCTCTTCCCTTGATGAATCCGCCGCCGTGTAAGTTGATAAACAACGGCCGATTCTTTTCTCCGTGTGTACCGTCAAGGATATAAGTGTCTACACCTCTTTCGTTGGCAGGTAAGAATGTATGTACCGGTTGTACAGGAAGAGCTGCTAATATTTCCGGATCAACCGGACGGAAAGCACCGGCCTTGCGGCACTTTTCCGCCAGTTGAATCTTGTCTTCATTCATATCTTAGAAGCAAGGAATCAAGGTCATGGTGATGAGTACGGAAGCGATACAGATGATCAGGGAAGGTAACCAGCCCATCTTGAGCAGGTCTTTCTGGTCGTATCCGCCGAAGCCCATCATCAGAGGTACAGTTGCGGTTGCGGAAGGTGTCAGGAACGCGGTC
>JAFWFE010000019.1 GCA_017512555.1 Solobacterium sp.
CAGTATCTGCCTGCCATCGGTATGACCCAGCTCGTAAGAACGATCGAAGAGGTACGAACCAATATGAAGCCGGATCTGAAGTATTCCGGAATCGTATTTACCCTGGTCAACATGCAGACGAATATTGCAAAAGACACAATTGAATCCGTGAAAGAAACGTTTGGAAAGCATATAAAAGTATATGAATCGTATATCCCGATAGCCACCAAGGTTTCCGAATCTGCCATACATGGAAAATCAATCTATGATTTCTCTTCCGATTCCAAAGCTTCGGCGGCTTATGAGGATTTCACGAAAGAATTCCTGAAAGATCATCGTGAGAAGAAGAAAGACCTGGAAAGATGAGGTGAACCATGGCAAACAAGTTGAACCTTCCCAGTTATGAGAGCCTTCTCCAGTCCGGAGAACAGGCCAGAGATAACGGCGCAGAGAAAGTAATTACCATTCCTATCGATCAGATCAGAGACTTTGAAGGTCATCCCTTCCATGTATCTCTGGATCAGGACATGCTTAAACTCATTGATTCTATTCAGGAGAACGGACAGATGGTGCCGGTATTCGTAAGACCTGCCAAGGACGGCAATGGCTATGAGATGATTGCCGGACATCGACGCAAGTTCGCATTCCAGCAGCTTGGTATGACAGAGATCCAGGCAATTGTTCGGGATCTGGATGATGATCAGGCAACGATCCTGATGGTTGATTCCAATGTTCAGCGAGAGAATATCCTCCCGACAGAACGTGGATATGCCTACAAGATGAGAATTGAGGCAATGAAGCATCAAGGACGAGCGTTGCTTGACGATTCAACTTTGGCCCAAGTTGGGCCAAAGTACAGAAAAGATCATAGTCATGAGGTTTTGGCCGAACAAGTTGGCGAATCAAGAAATCAAATCAAGCGCTATATCCGGCTCACTTATCTCATTGAACCAATTCAGCAGATGGTTGATGGTACGAATGAATTCAATATGAGAATGGCCTTTAACCCTGCGACAGAGATCAGTTTTCTGAAAGAAGATGAACAGGAGCTTTTGTATCAAGCAATGCTTGAAATGCAGGCAACACCATCTCTGATGCAGGCTCAGCAGCTCAAGAAGAGAAGCCAGGAAGGAAAGCTGGATGAGAGTTTCATCGATGGCATTCTGGCAAGCGAGAAGCCGAACCAGAAAGAAAAACTGAGTTTCAAGAGTGATGAAATCGATTATTTCTTTCCGAAAACCTATACTCCGAAGCAGAAGAAAGATGTGATCATCAAACTGCTAAGGAACTGGAATAAGAATCGCGAAGTGGAACGTTAATCAGAAACATTTCGTTTGCACTAAGAAGCCGATCAAGGGGGGCGGTTTCTGCGATTTGACCGGTAATGTGACGGGTTCTCCCCCTAAAACCCCCTTTCACCAGCCGAAAGGAATCTTCCCTGTATAACTAATACTCATGTATTTAGTATTACAGGTTACTCATATACCCAGGTAAGAATATACAGAAACGGAGTTACAGATCATGAAGATATTGAGAGTTGTTACTGTGTTGGCAAGCCTTCTGTTGATGACCGGATGCACAACTGCACAAGCCATCCAGGAAACGCCATCACCTACATTTTCTTCGGCTGGTAAAGAAGTCATTACGGAGACGAAGAAAGCAGCAAAAACAATCCAGGAAGAAGCAATCAAGGCAGCCGAGAAAGCTTCTGAGGAAATGGCAAAGAAGGATGATGCAGATCAGGAGAAGGAAACATCCTCCGAAGGCAAAAACAATCCGGAACCTTCAAAGCCGTCTGATTCACAAGGAACACCGAAAAGTGATCCTGTACCGGAAAGACATTCAGATTCGGTGCCAGAGCCTGAGCCAAAACCGGAGCCGGTACCGGAACCAACGCCAGTACCTCAGCCGACTCCCGAGCCGGAACCTGCTCCAACACCTGAGCCAACTCCTCCACCGGCACCGCCGCAGGCCTGCCCGGGAGGAAAGGATCCGAGCGTGGGATGCGATGTCATCCTGGATACGAACTATTATCATGAGACCTTCTCCAGCTACAGTGAAGCCATGTCCAAAGGCCAGTACTACATGGATGAGGTCATGTATATCGGTGATATCGAGATCACCAGCTATTCCGTACAGGAGGTATACCGGAATGATCATTCCATTGCCTACTACGGACTTAATCTTTGGTCAAATGGATCTCTGATCCAGTGATCATATACAGGGAACTTCGGTTCCCTTTTTTCATGAAAGGAAGAGAGGAAAACATGATTGGAAAGCTTTTAAGAACCTTACTTGCCTTGCTGATCGTAGTCTCTTCTTTCTCTGGCATGGGCGCAACAGCCGTTCACGCTGAAGAAAATGAAGAGATTCCCTACAGTGAGGACCCCATCGACATCATCACGGAATTAGGAAACTCCTATGATGTCTTCCCGCAGACAAA
>JAFWFE010000020.1 GCA_017512555.1 Solobacterium sp.
AACCTCCTCTTATTCCTTTCGTTGTAGTTTCGCAGACCACACACGAAATTATAAGCCAGGAGGCTTTTTTTCATGATCTCTCCGCTAAAGCTTTTTGGACCCCCAGACTATCTGGGGGTTTTAATGGCTTTGCCAAGCCAAAGAACCACCGGCTGTACACCGGTGGTTTTACATTTCCCCTGTAAATCCGTATCCTGTTTAGCAGTTTTCTCCTAACAAATCCGTCATGGAATGCAGACTGACTGCCAAAGTAGAAAGATTATGAAGCCAGGCGGCAGATGCTGCCGGCAGAATACCAGCTGCTCCGGAAACGATCAGAGCCGTATTAAATGTCATGATAAAGCGATAATTCCTATGTATTCTCTGATCCAGACGGTCAGAAATATCTTTCAGCACGATCAAGGCATTCAGATTATCTTCCGAAATGGTCACATCCGCGATCTCTCTCGCAATTGCCGCACCATCACTCACGGCGATACCGCAATCCGCCTCGGAAAGCGCAGGTGAATCATTGATACCATCTCCAAGCATGATTACTTTTTTGCCGGATTCATGTTCTTTCTTTACAAAAGCTGCTTTGTCTTCCGGCAATACTTCTGCCTGCCAATGATCAACACCGGTCAAAGATGCTACTGACGCAGCTGTACGTGAAGAATCACCGGTCATCATGACAGTACTGTGAACCCCTCGTTCTTTTAGTGCCGCAATCACTGCAGGAGCTTCAGGCCGAATCGGGTCTTCGATACAGATGACCGCAGCAAGTTTCCCTCCGACCGCAAGATACAGATGACTATATTTATCCGGAATCTGTTCAAACTTTTTCTTTTCCCGTGCAGGTATCTTTACCCCTTCATCTTCGAACACAAAGTGCCAGCTTCCAATTACAGCCTTCTTTCCGTCTATCGTACTGGCAATACCATGAGCGACGATATATTCGACTTTCGTATGACGTTCTGCATGCATTAGTCCACGGTTTTCTGCTTCGGCAACAACAGCATTTGCCATGGAATGAGGATAATGCTCTTCCAGACATGCTGCAAGTCTCAGCATTTCATTCTCATCATTCTTTCCGAACGGAACAACCATCGCTACCTTTGGTCTGGAATATGTCAAGGTTCCGGTCTTGTCAAATACGACAGTCTCTGCTTCGGCTATATTTTCCAGGAATTGTCCGCCCTTGACCGAGATCCTGTGACGTGCGCATTCCCGCATTGCCGAAAGAACAGAAATCGGGATAGAAAGCTTCAGCGCGCAGGAATAGTCTACCATCAGTACAGCCAATGCTCTTGCCGTATTCCGGGTGAGCAGGTATGTAATAATCGTGCCTGCAAAGGAGTAAGGCACAAGCTTGTCAGCCAGATGAATAGCTTTGGCTTCGGTTTCCGATTTCATCTTCTCCGATTCTTCGATCATCTTTACGATCCGGTCATATCTTCCGCTTCCGGCTGTACTTGTCACACGTATCCGGCATTCACCTTCCTCAACAACTGTACCGGCATAGACCGGAGATCCCGGTTCTTTCGGAGAAGGAACAGATTCTCCTGTCATCGAAGACTGATTAACCGTCATTTCTCCAGATTCAACAATACCGTCCAACGGAATGGTATTGGAGGAGTGAACAAGCATGATATCTCCTTCATGTACGTCGCTGACATTCACCAATATCTGTTCACCTGACGCACTAAGTATCCATACTTTATCTATATTCAAAGCCATGGATCTTGCCAGATCATCGACAGATTTCCTGTGCGTATAATCCTCCAGTATTTCACTCAGTCCAAGCAGGAACATGATTGATGACGCAGTCGAAAAATCACCTGTAAATACAGACACTCCAATCGTTGTTCCGTCTAGTACAGGTACTTCGATCCTGCCCTTTACCAGCGTCTTCAGCCCTTTCCAGACATACGGAACAGCATTCATAACAGTAACTGCATTCCGTACCGCTGCCGGCAGGAACAGCTTTTTGAAGACACGTTTTGTACAATGCCAGAAGACCTTCTCTTCAAAATCCCTAGTCAGTTTTCTGCCGGACAAATCTGCGGCTTCTGCTTCATGATCTTCATAATGAAAAACCGATAAAGCGTGCAGTATTACCTCACTGTCTTCGTTCCAGAGAATTACTACGTTTCCGGTACGCTCACTGACTCTGGCACTCCTGATTCCCCGGATACCCAGCAGGTATTTTTCCAGTATACATGCCTGTTCAGGCGTCATAAAAGACGTCCCGACATGTACACGCATCCTTCCTGCAGACATATGCTGAATGACACATTTCATCGGTTTTACCTCACAGTTTCTGTTTTAAACTACGGATGCTCAGGCAGCATCCTCAATTACTTTTTCTGTCTCTTCCCGTTTTCTGTCTTCATTGATCTGACGCGCATCAGCCGCAATATCTCCGGCATTTTCACGCAGTTCGTCAACAACTCTCAGAGTTTCATCTGCACACCGCATTCCTGCCGCAGTAATCTTTGTGTATACCTTTTTCGCATCCTTTGACGTCAGTACTTTCAGCCCTGCAGATCCAAGCAGGAATCCATACGCAAGAAATCTCGTCTTTGTCCAGTTCATACTCATTCTCCCCGATGTTATTCTGAAATCATCTATTGTTAGTTTATTCTAACTAACTATTAGGTTATTCATTTCTAACTTATTTGTCAATGTTCAAAAAAAGCATGGAGAGTTTTTACTGCCCCATGCTTTCAACGTATTTCTTTTGTGGAGGATTTACCAGTCTACTGCCTTGATCGCGGCTTTCTCGATCTCCAGACCTGCCAGATAATGTTTTGTGAATTCTTCGAATCCCTTCACTTCTTCGGGATCCGGTTCCACCGCATCTCCGGTCAGACCTGCGAATACACGCTGATCCAGATACTCTTCCAGCTTGCCGTTCTGCTTGCCGTCTGCCATGTACGCAGCCAGTAAGGCAATACCCCAGGCACCGCCTTCAGACGCTGTCGCCATCACGGTTACCGGTGTATTTACTGCCGCGGCAAGCACCTTCTGCATGACTACCAGTGTCTTGAACAACCCGCCGTGTCCCATGATCCGGTCAAGTTTCACACCTTCATCCTTCAACAGGATATCCATGCCAAGCTTTACGGCACCCAGAGACGTATACAGATTCACCTTGAAGAAATTCGCCAGGTTGAAGTTACTCTGCGGTGTACGCACAAACAACGGACGACCTTCGTTGATAAACGTGATATTCTCTCCGGAATAATACCCGTAGGACAATAATCCGCCGCAGTCCGGATCACCGGTCATGGAGTGTGTATACAGCTTCCCGAACAACGTGCCCATGTCCGCTTCCACGCCCATCAGATCACAGAACTCCTTAAATAATCCCACCCAGGCATTCAGATCCGAAGTACCGTTATTCGCGTGAGACATCGCTACCGGGAAACCCGAAGGTGTCGTTACCATATCGATCTCCCGGTACAGTTTGCTTAACTGATGTTCCAATACCACCATTGCGAAATTACTGGTACCGGCAGACAGATTCCCTGTACGCGGAGCCACGGAATTTGTTGCGGTCATGCCTGTACCGGCATCGCCTTCCGGAGGACACAGAGGAATCCCGGGACGCAGATTCCCGCTGTCATCCAACAGCGCGGCGCCTGCCTCTGTCAGAGTTCCGGCATGATCACCGGCCGTCAATACCCTGGGGAAGACTTCTCTCAGACGGATCTGCGGATATCCCGCCTCAGAGACCATCTTGTCGAAAATCTCCACCATGGATGTGTTGTAGTCCAATGTATCAGAATCAATCGGGAACATCCCTGCCGCATCACCGACACCGATGACCTTCTGCCCAGTCAGCTTGTAGTGCAAATACGCAGCCAGCGTGAATACACTTGCGACATTCTGCGCATGTGCCTCTTTGTCCAGCATACGCTGATACAGATGCGCAGCCGACCAGCGCAGAGGAATATTGAAATTCAGCGCTTCCGTCAGGGCATCCGCCGCTTTTGTGGTATTCGTATTTCTCCAGGTCTGGAAACGCGCTATCTGATGATCATCCTTGTCCAGGGCAATATACCCGTGCATCATTGCGCTGATCCCGATTGCCCCGAACGTTACCGGGGTAACACCATACTTCTCTTCGACTTCCTGACGCAGGCTCCGGTAACACGCACGCATTCCCGTATCCGCATCTTCCAGGGCATAGGTCCATACACCATCCACCAGGGAATTCTCCCATTCATAACCACCGGTAGCCAGCACATTGCCGTCGTAGTCAATCAGAACACCCTTGATCCGGGTAGAACCGAACTCAATACCTAAAGCAGTCTTACCCTGCTCAATCAACTCTCTCGCACCCATACATGTACCTCCGTACAAGGGAATATTAGAAGCACGTAAACGCGCCGTCAACGATGAAATCTGATCCTGTGGTAAATCCGGCCGCATCACCCGCCAGATATACACAGACTGCCTGTAATTCTTCCGGCATACCGAGTCTTCCCATCGGAGCCATGGCATTCCACTGGGCGATCAGCGGCTGTAAGGTCGGAGAACTCAGAGTCAGATCTGTACCGATATATCCCGGAGAAAGACTGTTTACACGCACACCACGCTTTGCCCACTCTATAGCCAGGGATTTGGTCAGCTGGATGACACCAGCCTTGGACGCGTTATACGCACACTGCGGCTGCGGCACATTGACGATATGCGCGGACATACTTGCGGTATTGATGATACTTCCGCCGCCGTTTGCCAACATATATCTTCCGGCAATCGTATCGGTCAGGAATACGCTGTTCAGGTTTACATCGATATTCTTTTTCCACTGTTCATAGGTCATGGTCTCCGCAGGCTCATTGATACAGATACCGGCATTCGCATGACAGAAATCCAGACCACCAAGTTGTCTGACAACCTCATCCACCATTGCCTGTACATCACTCTCTTTTGTCACGTCACACTTGATCGCAATGACCTTACGTCCTGTCGCTTCCGCAATTTCCGCAGCTGTCTTTTCCGCTGTTTCCAGATCAATGTCAACAATCGCCACATCCGCGCCTGCTTCCGCAAACGCTGTCGCTGTGCACTTACCGATACCGCGTGCTCCGCCTGTTACGAACCCTTTTTTGCCGTCAAGACGCATTTTTTCAATAATACCCATTGTGTGCAATCCTCCGTTTCTACTCCTTCTATTCACACATAATCAATACATAGAAAGGTATCCCGAGAAATGATTCAGGATACCATTTGGATTTGTACAATTACAGATGATTATAGAATCTGGTTGAATTCCAGTTTCTCGTTGTTAGGCCCGATAATGGTGAAGAACTTCACCCCGTTGGCATAGTACGGAAGATACACCGGACCGTCTTCTCCTTCCGCAAACGTATATCCTGCAGCCTTGACTGCTTCATACACTTTGTCAATATCCCTGACATTCATGGCAATATGATCCCAGGCACCCCATACCGGATGAACCTGATCAGAAGTATAGGTTTCAATCACAACTTCATTTAGCCGCAGGAATGCGCATTCCCTGTCTGTTGCTTTCCAGTCAATGGTAAAGCCTAAACCTTCATAGAATGCCAAAGTCTCAATAAAGTGATCTGTAGGTAAGCCAAGATGTTGGATATTGGTAACCTGTTCACGCATCTTACCGGTAAATGTCTCTTTTCCCCAGAGATATTTCTTCAAGACTTCACGTACAGCACCAGGACCTGCAATTTCTTCCTTGAACATCTCTTCGATCTTACTTCCGATACCCGATTCATACAGGTTACTGCCGAAGATATTCGCGTTGGATAATACAGGTTTCAGCTTTTCACCGACCTCTTCCGGGTGACCCAGACGGAAGTTCTTCTGCATGTAGTCCCAGATTTCCTTACCGCGGGGATCCGGTGCCAGTTCAAACGCAGTCCCGTTATCGTCTACCGCAAGCATATATCGTAACCAGCCGGTAATTGCCAGAGGTAATGCCACAAGCTTCTCTGCTGTACCATACTTCTGTACATATGCCTTGATCGTCTCACCGAAACGGATACCCACCATCTGTGAAATATCCACAGAAATACGCTGTGATGTATCTCCCAGATACTTGTTCGGGAATCTCTCGGTAAACAGTTCATCCAGGAATTCTGTCGGAGACAAGATCTCCGGATCCGGCACAACATCCATACCTTCCACATAACTGACACGTCTTGCCAGTTCTGCCAGTTCCGGATCAAACATTCCGTCCGCGAAGTATTCATACCCCAGCAGACAATCATACGTCGTCAGCGCTGTATGTACAGGATTCAGACATACCGTGACCTTCATGCGTTCAGATTTGTTTACGGTCTCACGGTCAGTCATGTATACACCGGCTTTTTCCAGCGGCGGTCTGCCGTTGGGGAAACGATCTTCCACCACTAGGTACTGCGGACCTTCCGCATTCACAAACGGGGCAATAAACGTATGCTTGGAAGTAACCACAGGCATCATGTTCTCCAGTCCGCGCGCTTCCAGATCTCCGGCAATCTCTTCACTTGGTCTCGGGGTGATCTTATCGATCATCGTCCAGGGGAATGACACCTGCGCCTCATCGGAAATAAACGACATATACTCCGGCGTTACCTTCCCCTGACGATACCACTCTCCGGCAACTTCCAGCACCGCATTACGTAACGTTTCACCGTTCCGTGAACAGTTATCCATGGATACCAGTGCCAGCGGTGTTCCGCCTGCCTCAAAGCGTTCCTTCAGCATTGCGGCCAGGATCGCCGGCACACTGCTTACTAATGCCGGTCCCTGTTCGATATCCTTCAGGACAAACGGATAATACGCACCGTTTTCATCCTTCAGCGCATACCCTTTCTCTGTAATGGTAAAGGTTACCATCTGCAGGGTAGGACTGCAGAAGATCTCTTTCAGACGTGCCCAGCATTCCGGACAGGACGCATCCGCTCTTACCGCTTCACCGAATACCCCGATTACCTTCCGGTCTACGGTTCCATCCGCATGCAGGATCACATTCAGAGAAAGATTATCAAACGGTGTATAGATCTTATCCAGAACTTCATAGTCAAAACTCTCAACACAGGTGATACCACTCTCCATCAGACCGCTTTCCACCAGCTGATCCGCAATACTGCCGTTAAATACACGGAAGATATTCCCAATCCCGAAATGGACCCATACCGGATTCTGTCTGGTTTTCTCAGCCAGCGCTTCCGGATCATATCCCGGAAGCCTGATGTCTGCCTTGGCAAATGCTTCTCTATCCTTGATTCCCGCAAATGTCAGTTTCATATACACCTCTTTACAGAGTTTTACTCTCCGTCTGTTTCTTCCGTATCAACATCGATGAGTACTTTCATCGTTGTCTCACGATTCATCTCGATATACTTATATGCCGCAAGATATTCTGAAAACTTGAAATGCTTTGTCTGTAACGGCTTCAGGACGATCTTTCCTTCATTGACCAGACGGATTGCGTCCACATAGTCTTCATGTCTGTACATCATGGTCGTATCCAGGTCTAATTCATGATCGTTCAAGGTGAACAGATCTACTGTTGCCGGTCCCGCAAACACTGCCACGAGGATGATCTTGGAACCCTTACGGGCATACTTGATTGCCTGTCCCATGGTGATATTATTACCGGCACAGTCGTAGATCACATCTGCCTTATCCGGTCCGAAACACTCAACCAGCGCTTCTCCGAAATTCTGCTTTTTCGTGTTGACCGCATAGTCCACACCGCATTTCTTTGCCAGATCCAGACGATAGTCAGAAATATCCGTAATCAGTACTTCTGCCGCGCCTAAAGCCTTGCAGGTCTGCGCCAGGAGGATACCGATCGGACCACAGCCCAGAATCGCTACCTTACTGCCTTCCAGTTCCGGGAATCTTCTTGCCGCATGTACGGTAACCGCCAAGGGTTCGATCATCGCACCGTCCGCATACGTCATCTCATCCGGCAGCGGTGTAACTTTAGACTTATCTACACAGAAGTATTCACTTGCCATACCTGTGGTCTGGAACCCCATGACCTTCAGATTCTCACACAGGTTATACTTCCCGTGACGGCACGGATAGCACTCTCCGCATACGACCTGAGGTTCTACCGTAACCTTCTGTCCGACATGGAATTCTTCGCATCCCTCGCCAAGCTTACAGATCTGTCCGGAGACTTCATGTCCCTGGGTAACCGGATATCCTGTACCGGAGTGTTCCCCGTAGTACACGTGGATATCACTGCCGCAGATACCGATTCTCTTCATCTTGATCAGTACTTCGCCTTCCTTAGGCTCCGGAATCTCAATATCACGGAAGATGATCTCTGCTGCTTCCGCAGTTCCCTGCGCAGGTTTCAACATTACCTGTTGTTTCATAGTAGCCATATATTATCTCCTCTATTAGTCTACGAGTTTTCCGTCAATCGGCAGCCAGTCCAGAATTCTCCGGATCCACGGATCCCAGAAATCAAAGTTATGCGCACCGGGACCTTCTTCCCATGTCAGATCCAGGCCGGCTTCCAACGCAAAGTCACGGAAAGAAATATTCTGTTCATAGGTGAAGTCTTCCGTACCGCAGCACTGGAAGAACCTCGGCAGTTCCACACCTTCATCCATTCTCTTCTTTAACAATACCTTCAGATCACTGAATTCCGGATCAAAGTATTCCTGATCAAGTCCAAACGCGAATGAACGCCATTGGTTGGAACGGGAACTTACACCAGACGGAGAACTACTCCTGCGGGACTCCAGACCACCGGAAAGACTTGCGGCAGCCGCATATCTGTCCGGATAACGAAGCGCAAGTTTATAAGAACCTCCGCCGCCCATGGACAAGCCGGCGATGAACTTGTTTTCACGCTTGGAAGAAATCGGGAAGATCGCTTCCATAGCCTTGGGCAGTTCCTCTGCCACATAGCGGGAATACGCAGCACCGAACGGACTATTCTCATAGAAACTGTTATATCCGTCAGGCATGACAACTGCGATATTCTTTAACTGCGCATAAGATTCAATACGGGAGAACCTCTGCCAGTCGGATTCATCCGCGGAAAAACCATGTAACAAATACAGTACTCTGTACTTCTCACCCGGCTGGGGATAATGAATATCTGCTCCGAAGAAATCATTGTTGGAATCCGGAAGCGGAATGACCACGTTGACATTTACGCTTCGGTACAACTCTTGCGAGAATATTTTACACTGAAATAAACCCATTGTATTACCTCATCTACGCACTTTCTTTTGCGGCACTGCGGATCACATGACTTCTTCTGCTCGTCTGAATAACTGTACGATAAGAGTCAAGACCTACAGAAACGAGCAGGATACTACCCTTGACAATATACTGATAATACTCAGAAATACCGGCAACGTTCATACCGTTGGAGATGACACCCATGATCAGGACACCACCCAGCATCTTGAAGACATTACCACGGCCTCCGTTCGAGGAGATACCACCGATAATACATGCGGACAGGATCTCGATATAGATATCTGTACCGACATTCGGAATACCACTGTTCAGACGGCTCATCAGCACAACACCACCGAGTGAAATAAACAGGGAACCAACGATAAAGGAAGAAATCTGGATCTTCTTTACCGGAATACCTGACAGACGGGCAGCTTCCTTGTTGGAACCAACCGCAAACAACATTCTTCCGTAACTGGTCTTATTCAGAATGAAGTTACCGACAAACAGGATAAAGATAAACAGGAGAACACAGTAGGGAATTGTCTTTGCGATACTTCCCTGACCGATGACCTTAGCCAGTTCAGGAATGTTATAGATGATATAACCATCAGTAATCAGATAAGCTATACCTCTGGCAACGTTCTGTGTACCCAGGGTAGCGATCAGCGGGGGCATACCTGTATACGCAACTGCCATACCGTTTAACGTACCTACAGTCAGCGCTGTAACTACGATTGCAATCAGGAATGAAGGAATGACCGGCCAGCCATGGTTAACCATCAGTGTGGCACACAACATGCCTGCTACAGCTGTCTGGGAACCTGTAGAAAGGTCAATACCGCCTCCGATCAAGATGATCGCAAGACCAACAGCACAGATACCGTTAACCGATACCTGACGGAGAACGGTAATCATATTCTTCAAAGTCATGAAATTCGGGCTCAGGATCGTGAAGAATATCATCAAACAGATGAGGACGACCCATGTCGCGTTAGCAGACACTATTCTTTTTACTTTTTCCATACGTTTATCTCCTTATAAGGATTCTCCGGAAGCCAGGGTCATGATTGCTTCCTGTGAGAACTGCTCTTTATTCAGCACACCGGTCTGACGACCTTCAAACAACACCACAATACGATCAGACATACCGATCATTTCATCCATTTCCGAAGAGATCATGATGATGGACATTCCCTGCATACACAAGTTATTCATCAGGTTATAGATCTCCTGCTTGGCACCTACGTCAATACCTCTGGTAGGTTCATCAAAGATCAGAATATCCGCTGAAGACGCAAGCCACTTCGCCAATACGACTTTCTGCTGGTTACCGCCGGATAATGTACCTGCTAACTGTTCCGCAGAATAACAAGCAATCTTCAGATCCTCTTTCTGTTTCTCTACGATTTCCTTTTCCTTACGGAAATTCATCAGGAATGCGTGTGATACCGTACTCAGATTCGGAAGCGATATGTTCTGCGATATCGGCAGAGACAGAAGGACACCTTCTCTTTTCCGGTCTTCAGGCAATAATACGATGCCGTGCTGCACAGCTTCCTTCGGACTGTGGAAGAATACCTTTTTGCCATGGAGATATACTTCTCCGCTTCCTCCGAGATCTGCCCCGTAAAGGATACGCATGATTTCTGTTCTGCCGGCACCGACAAGTCCCGCAAGTCCGAGGATCTCCCCGCGATGTAATTCAAAGTTAATGTCACGTACACCGTTGCCGGACAGATTCTTCACCTCGAGGACAACTTCACCGATGGTCTTTTCACAGGTAGGGAACGCTTCTGACATATCACGTCCGACCATATCCGCAATGATTCTCGCGCGGTCTACTTCATCGATCCCGTATGTTGAGATCAGCTGTCCGTCACGCATGATCGCTACACGGTCACAGAGATCAAAGATCTCATTCATCCGGTGAGATATAAAGATAATTGTCATCCCTCTCTCTTTGAGATTTCTCATGATCCGGAAAAGAATTGTACACTCGTGTTCGGTCAGCGGTGCTGTAGGTTCATCCATGATCAGTATCTTGGTTTGTTTTGCCAGGTTCTTGGCAATCTCCACCAGCTGCATATATGCTACAGACAGTTCTTCTACCGGCTTGGTAACATCGATATCGATCTCCAGTTCTTCAAAGATCTTCTTCGCATCCTCAATACATTTCTTCTTATCATATAACCCGTTTTTCATCGGTAATCTGCCGACAAACACATTCTCCGCAACACTCAGTGTATTCATCAGGTTAAACTCCTGATAAACAACAGAGATACCAAGATCGGAAGACTGTTTCGGAGTCATATGGTCATATTCATTACCCTCAAGGACAATGGTTCCCTCTGAAGGCAGAATCGAGCCTGAAAGTGTCTTGATCAGTGTTGATTTACCCGCTCCGTTCTCACCGACCAGAGCCAATGTCTCTCCTTCATAAACATCAAGAGAAACATTGTTCAAGGCCAGTACACCCGGATACTGCTTGGATATGTTTTTCAATGATAATATTACTGAACTCACTTTATCACTCCTTCTATCCTGCTGTTTTAAGTATAGCCCGGAACTTGTTTCGTATTCCGGGCTTATACTGAACATAGTTATTGTCTAAATTTCTGATTCAGTCCGTATGTCAATTAGTCAAGCAGCCAGTTTTCTGCGTCTTCCTGCCAGACCATAACCGGTTCAAAGTAATGCTTGATCAGAGTAGGATCTGCCTTCTGTTCAGCTGTATACTCACGTCCGTTCTCTACGTATTCTACTGCACGTGTGATGACATTCAGCAGTTCTTCACCACAGTTTGTGCTTACAGAACCTTTCAGAATATCCTTGTTCATCATAGCTTTGATTTCTTCCTGGGAAGCATCGAATCCGAACAGAGCACCATCCCAGTTCGCACCCTTCAGAGCTTCATAAGCGCCTGTGTCAGAGCCGCCGTTCCACATTACGCAGACATTCATGTCAGGCAGACCGGAGAGCAGGTCTTCCGCAGCCTTCATACCACCTTCAGCGTTACCCGGCTGAGTTTCAACCTGGAGCTTAACGCCGCCGTTCTTGATGTTTTCGTTGATACCGTCAACAATACCCATAGCACGATACTTGAATGTTTCGTTGGATTCACGGTTACCTACACCAACAATTGCTTCACCTTCTATGTTTTCGTCACACCATTCAGCAACGATCTTGCCAAGGTAATAACCAGCATCGTAGTTGTCCAGTGTCAGGCAGAATGTATCTTTGTCTGCATAGATTTCAGAGTCATACTCGATAACACAGATTCCTGCATCCAGCATTTCATCCAGTTTGGAAGCGAAAGCATCCGGAGCCTGGTTAACCTGGAAGAGGATGATGTCACAATCAGAGTTAATGAAGTTTTCAAGAATGTTTACAGCAGAGTCAGCTGTCAGGGTAATTCCGTTGTAATCCCAACCATTCTTGTCAGCAGCTTCCTGGATCTTTCTGGAAGCATCAACGAAGATCGCATTGGTTGTCCAGCTGGAAACAGCTACACCAATTTTGACCGGTTTTGTCGGTTCAGCGGCCTCAGTTGTCTGTGCAGGAGCGCTGGACTGAGCTGGTGTACTGGAGCTGCAAGCATTCAGTGAGAGAATCATGGAGATTGCAGCGAGAGCCTGTAATACTTTTTTCATCTTTCTTTCTCCTTTTTCAGTATGGCCAAACAAACAAATTGCAGAGCACTTTTGCAAACCACTTTATTAATCTGTTTATTTAACTGCTTTAAAAGTAAACCCTTTCACAACCATTGTCAACCACTTTATTAAATTAATTTTTTAACAAGTCTTAAAAAGTCTTTTGCATAAAAAAAGGATCCTGCTTTTACAGAATCCCGGAATACTACTTTATAGATAATTAAGACAATGAAACAATAAACTGCTCAATAAAGTACCGCGCTGCCCCAACTCCCGCAGCTTCCAGGTCATATTGGCCGATCAGTACTTTGGTTTTACTCTCCAGATAGAGATGGTCCAGTTTCTGCAGGCGTTTCTCCAGATCCGGCAGATACGGTCTCAGATGCGTACCGAGATATCCTCCCAGAACAACATCACTGTTGTGCATCATCCGGACATTGTACACCAGCAGCGCCAGGTCATCCAGGAAACGTTCAAAGAACTTCCTGCAATCAGGATCTCCTGTTTCCAGCTGGGTAAAGAAATTCCAGTACGGCCCATCACAGATCTCTTCCAGGCGATCGGAGGAAAGGTAACACCACGCATGTCCCTTACCGCCGCAGTAACAAACCTTGTCATCTCCGGGATGAATGCACATATGCCCGAACTCTCCCGCAAAAGAATCCACACCCTGCCAGATATCTCCGTTCTCTACGATTGCACCTCCGACTGTCCGGCTTAACATCAGGTAGACAAAGTCTCTCTCTTCCTGGTTGGCATAGCACTCTGACATACAGGAAGCTGTACCATCATTTAAATAGATATAGGGGAACTTATCTGTCAGCGGGTAGATCATGATCATGATCTTACGCTGATTATCCAGCATATGACTGCTGAAGGACGTCTGATCCGCATTGATCAATCCCTGTACGGAAATACCTGCGCCGACAACAGTCTGCGGATCCACACCGCTTCTGCGGACAAAATCCTCACGATATTTCTCTACATCATTAATATATTCACGGTCATCCGAGAACGGCTTGCTGATTCTCTCCGACGCGACGATTTCTCCGCAGATATTTACTATGACATAGATCTGATGACTTTGTGAGATCTCGATCCCGCAGGCATGAACCGAATCCTTGATGACACGATATACCGCTGCCCTTCTTCCTCCGCTGGACGCCTGTACGCCGGCATTCTCCACCAGACCCTGTTGTACAAGCTCATCCACGATCAATCCTACTGTGGGAATACTCAGTTTCAGATCTATTGCGATCTGAGGTTTAGTTGCTTCTTCATTCTTTAATAAGTACCTTAGAATACTCTTTTTATTTATTTTTCTTACTTCCGAAGTATTGATTTTAGCCATACGAACCCCTCTTCGAGGATAATATAGCATTTATTTTCAAAAAGTGGTCACAATTTAACTAAGTCTTTATTAAATACTCTTATTTACAGAAAAAAGCACACAGTTTTCCTGTATGCCTTTCATTGATTCAACTCTGATCACTCTTCAAAGAAATTGCGCTTGTTGAAGGCAGCGGTCATAAACCTCCACATCGCCTTTCTCTTTGTCAGCCATGCTACATAGTCATTCTGTTTCTTCGCGCTGACATTCCTGATCATACCCTTGACCAGAAACTCCGCCACCACATCCGGTTTATCTCCCAGAATGTTATAGACCTTCTTTGTACTGTCGGATAACTCCATCGTACCGTCTTTCCCCAACGGATGTGTGATGAAGTCTGTAATCATGATTCCCGGATTCAATCTGCCGACCTGCACAGGAGTATTGGTTTTCTCAAGTTCCTTAGCCAGACCTGTAACCATATACTGCACACCCTTCTTGGCACTGCCATACGCAGTAAGACCCAGCTGTGTCGCATTATCTGCCCCAAATCCTTCTATACAATATACCTGTCCATGACCTTGGTCCTTCATGTGGGAGATGGCTACCTTTGAACCGAACATCGCTCCTTTCAGATCAATGTTGATCAAAAGTTCAATTTCTTCTTTCTTCAGCTCCCACAGAGGTACCATCGGCTGATTGACTCCGGCATTGTTGATCCAGAGATCAATCTCTCCCAGTTCCTGCGCGCTTTTCTGCCACAGTGCTTCCAGATCATTCAAATCTGTGACATCACACCGAAATGCCAGTACTTTTCCGCTTCCCGGCAGGCTTTCCAGTTCACTTTTTGCCTGTTCAAGATTCTTTTCATTAATATCACTCAAAACGACAGAATAACTGTTCTTCCGGAATTCTTTAGCCATCGCAAGTCCCAGACCTCTGGCACTTCCGGTGATTACTACGTTGTCCATGATTTCCTCCTGTTGCTTGTTTTGAATCTCAGTACCTGGTTACCTCACAGTTATACATATGCGCCAGCATCTCCAGTTCATCTGCCACATCATCGAAGATCACAACATAATGCGGCTCCCAGCCTGCCTTCACGGCTTCATGGATAATGGTTTTACTCTCTGCGCATGTTTCAATAACTACGGATGTGCCGAAGAACTGTTTTGGCTTATCCAGAGCTTTTCCGCTTACCGCGAAGAAGCGGAATGTCCCGTCCGGATTACGTCCGATACGGAAGATCGTCGCATGTTCTGAGGCTTCACAGCCAAACTCCATGGTTGGTCCGATATGTCTGTTGCAGTGTTCGCCAATCACTGCGCCGGTGTCTTTTCTCGCCAGACTGCAGGCTGCGGTGCCGCAGTGCCAGAACGTAATCGTATTCTCATTCTCATCCAGAGATACGGGATCTCCAAAGAATACCGGTCTGCCGGAAAAACGCATACCGATCCACATGGATAACGCTCCGTACATATCCGCCTCACATGCTACCGCCACGTTCAAGTCGTTTAGCATCGCCAGTACCGCGCATACCGGTGTCCCGAACGAGGTGAAGAAGTCCGGCCAGCAGCGGGATGCCAGCGCCCCGATGTGATGTTCCTTGACATAGGTGGAATACGCATTGTACAAACGCGCAAAATCCCTTCTGTTTTTCTCCGGTGTCTGCGATAAGCCTACAGTACGGTTCTCTATATCCTGCAGGTATACCACTCATCCGTAATCTTCCGGAAACCCGCAGACGTAAACATTCTCTGACTCTGTGTGTTAAAAGAGTATATGTTCGCCTTAACTTCTTTTACTCCTTTTTCCTTTGCCAGCTTTAGCATATCCATGATACATCTTCGTCCGATATGACGATTCTGATACTCCTTACAGATAACGATACAGATCTCGTCATTATCCCGCAATGTGATATCTCCCACCAGTTGTCCGCGATACTGGATGTAGTAACACTCCCCGTGCGTGCTCAGATACGTATACATACTGTTCAGGGAATCCAGATCATACGCATGATCAATATTGTCTACCTGTTTACACAACTCCGGGTCCTGGTACCACCCAAGGGTAATTTCAGGAATGGGATAGTATGGGATCAGCACGATATCCTCATCTACGATTCTTTTCTCCATGGAAATCCTTTCAATGACAGGCACAGAAAATCACTGTTTTTTCTGTTTCCGTTTTTCCCGCCTCTGTTCACGATTATTCTTTTCGGATTCAAATAGTTCTACCGCCGCATCTGTCAGTTCGTCCGGCCAGGTTTTCCCGGCTTTCATCACCCTTGCCCAGGGACACAATGTTTCATAGTCATCGTCGAAAACGATGGTATAGGGAGGTCCGCAGCGGTCATCTACCGCCATGTACAGATGTCTTCCCTCGTGCATGAGACTGCCTGCGTCTCCCTCAGACATTTCTTCTTCCAGCTGGTCATAGATTTCTTTCGTGAGTTCAAACAGATGATACGATTGTATACCTCCGTATTCTCCGAAATACCGTCCGGTATCCTCATCGAAACACGCTTTCCAGCCGGAACCTGTTTTAAAGATCATATCGATTCTCCAACATCTCTTAGTCAGATCAATTTCTTAGAATATCCCTTTGTTGTACTTGAACATGGCGTATGTCATAAGTGCCAGACCACCGATCAATCCTACCACAAGCACAACCGACCCTGCTTTCTCCAGTACAGGGAGATCCATCATCTTTGCCGCAAAGCTTGTACATGCCTTGATGATCAGGGCACATCCGACAATAATCGTCCCAAGCCCGACTTTTCTGCCGAAGGGAATACGGTCTTCTTCGGATACTCTTTGACGGTGATACCAATGCAGGGAGGATATATTCCCCTTCATATTCAGTACACCGAGGACGATGAGAACGATTCCAATCAAGATGGGTAACAATACTTCTTTCATCTCCTGTACCTCCGTAATTATGCGTTTGTCTTACTTCAGCAGTTCTTTTACACGTTCGGTGACAGCTTCTGCGTTACCGTTCAGGATCACTGTGGTATTCCTTTGCGGCAGTTTACCCTCATACACATAGATATCACTTACGGTCTTACCGAAGGCAGGACCGGAACGTGTCTCTACATTGACTCCTGCTTTCTTTCCTTCAAAGAGTTCGGGGTATTGCAGATACAATACCGGACAGGAATCATGCAGGAAGATGACTTCTCCGTAGCCCTTTCGGACATGTAAACGCAGGATCGTCGCATTGGATACCCGGATCATTTCACTCCAGGGTTTCCCGTAAGAACCGATTTCATCCAGATCTTCCTGGGTCATTTTCATCTTATGGGTAATATCCAGACCGAACATGGTTACAGGAATTCCGGATTTGAATACACACTGGGCTGCGTGGGGATCGGTATAGATGTTGAATTCCGCTGCCGGTGTACTGTTTCCGGCAATGATTGCACCGCCCATGATCAGAATATCTTTGACCAGGGAAGAAAACTTCGGGTACTTGATGATCGTATTCGCGATGTTGGTCAGCGGTCCTACCGCAACTACTCTTAATTCATGAGGATACCTGCACGCGGCTTCGTACAACGCATCCCAGGCATGTCTGGTTTCTTCCGGCGCTTCCGATTCCGGCAGGATATACCCTCCCAAACCATCTCCGCCATGCGCGTTCGACGCTGTTCTCAAGGGAATGATCCATGGCTTCTCCGCACCGGGATAGACCGGGAGATCACCTCTTCCTGCCAGTGCCAGGACATTGCGTACATTCCGGAAAGTCTTGTACAGTTCCGCATTACCGCATACCGCGGAAGCCCCGACAAGTTCCACAGTATCCAGCTTGGTCGCAAGGATCAGCGCCATTGCGTCATCAATACCAGCATCACTGTCGATCCATACAGGCTGCTTCATGACTGTTCCTCCTTTCCGAATTTACTGCACGCTTCTTTCAGATATTCCACGAATTTCTTCCGGTCAATTCCGGTCACGACCCGGCAGTTCGGCGGATTTCCGGTCGTCCCCCGGTAGTCAGCCATGGTCATACCGCGCGTATACTCCCCGTCCAGGACAATTTCCACATAACAATCTTTCATCGTAAATATCTCCGGATGGATCAGCGCAAGCACTGCGCAGGGATCGTGTAAGGTTGCCCCATCCCACCCCAGTTCTTTCAGTTTGATAATGAAGAAATCCAGCCAGGACGCTACGGTTTCCGCTACAGGATTACCAAGCTTGCGGATCTCTTCCCATTCTTCGGGATAGATGATTGCCTGTTCGGTCACATCCAAGCCGCACATCAACAGCGGTACACCCGCATGAAATTCAATATACGCAGATTCCGGATCATTCAGGATATTAAATTCTGCCGTACTGGTCCAGTTGCCGTTGCGCAGACCTCCGCCCATGATGGAGATCAGACGGATCTTTTCCTTCAGCTCCGGATGTGTCAGTAACAGAGCCGCCACATTCGTCTGCGGACCTGTAGCGATAATGATCACCGGTTCTTCGGATTCCTGCAGTACCTTGGCCATCATCTCCACCGCAGACAGTTCGCTGAACGAATATACAGGATCCGGAAGTACAGGTCCGTCTAAGCCTGTAGTTCCGTGATAGTCTCCGCCGGTCATCAGGTCCTCAAGTAAGGGAATATCTCTTCCCATGGCAACTTCCACATCCAGATTGAGTAATGCCGCAATCTTTCTGGCATTCTCACTGACTTTCGCCAATGTTTGATTGCCCGCAACCGCTGTAATTGCCTTGACCTCAAAACGGGGATCCGAAGCCGCAATGACCCAGGCAATCGCATCATCATGCCCGGGATCTCCGTCAAGGATCAACGGTATTTTCTTCTCATTATTCATAATCAGTTCTCCTGTAGGATTGATTCCATTGTAACAGAAATCAATGAAGGTATTACCAGAAGAAAAAGTACGCAGATTTCCCGCGCACTCTTCTTACAAAGTATCAATTTACAGCTTGATCAGGCTAAGCATTCACCAAGATCTCTGCACTCGGCCAGGGCTACTTCATCCGGTGCTTCACAACATGTTACACTGCCTGCCAGATCCATACCCTTGGCTCTGCACCGATCTTCCCAGTCAACCATCCAGGCACCGTTACCCCAGCCCCAGGAACCAAATAAGCCTACTTTTTTCCCGCTGAGAGAATCTTCCACAGAAGAAAACATCGGTTCAAATTCTGTCTCTTCCAGAGCTTCAGCACCCATGGAAGGGCAGCCAAACGCAAACGCGTCAAAACGTGAGATGTCACCAGCAGTAAAGTCTGAACACTGAATCAGTTCTACTTCTGCACCTTTACCCTGTGCGCCTTCGACTACCGCATTAGCCATAGCCTCTGTGTTACCTGTACCACTCCAATATACAACTGCAATCTTACTCATTTACATTACCTCCTTTTCAGTTGTCTATATAGAAACCGCCAATTGTTCAATTGGTGTTCCGTTTAGAAATCTTTGACTTAGTATTTTTGTGCATGCCTGATACTTTATAAAAGTACATTGTGCACGCTCTACGTTGTCATATACCCGCCACACACCGATGTGCTTACACCCGACTTCTCTATGTTTGATAAACCCGTAGACATCTTCCGGCGGATAACCGAGGAATAATCCTATCTCATGCGGAAAATCTTTGTTATTCTGCATTCTCTTTCTCAGAGCATACAGACATTGATGCATATCTCCTTCATAACACTGATAGGACTTTAAAATGGATCTGCACAACTCACACTCAAGATCCTTCTTCAGCAAATCCGGACGATATAAAAACAAATTAAAATGATTCTTCTTATGACTTACCGGAATCAGACACAGACCCTTTTTCAAAACCTTACGGTTAAATTCAGCAATATACCGGTATAACATCATCTCGTCATCCGCGGCTGCCGCAAACAAACCAGCTGTTTTAATCCCTGCCAGTGTCGGTGAACAGTAACGTATGATCATCGCATAGAAGTCCTGTTGAGTTAGCATAGACTAACCCTATCATATTTAGTTGGTTATGTCTAACTCTATTTCAAGAAATTCTGTGATTCTTTCTTTTTCTGTTACTCTTATCCGTTCTATGGTTTGTGTTGACGATAAAATACAGCGATGTCCGTATAGATCACCGCTGCACTCTTTTTAAATCTGTTGTCCTTCTTCGATACATCCCAGTAATTCCAGGATCCGGTTCAGATCATCTGTTCCGGAGTAAGAAATCGTAATATTCTTGCCGGATACTTCTACCCGGGTACCCAGTTTACTGGTCATCTGGTATTCCAGATCACGGATCCAGGGATCTTTCTCCCTGACCGGTTTCTTGTGCTTCTCCGGGTTTTCCTGCAAAGTCTTGACGTATTTCTCTACTTCGCGGACGGACATCTTCTGTTTCAGGACGTACTGTGCCGCATCATACATCTGGTCTTCATCACTCAGACTCAGTAACGGACGTACATGACCCATGGTTAACTTCTTATTGATAACCATTTCCTGTACTTCGTGTGGAAGTCTCAGAAGACGCATCATGTTCGCGCAGTATTCACGGGACTTGCCTACGCGTACGGCCAGCTGTTCCTGGGTATATCCCAGACGTTTGATCAGGCTTTCGTATGCGGAAGCTTCTTCGATTGGATTCAGGTCTTCACGCTGTACGTTTTCCAGGATGGAGATCTCCATCATTTCTTCGTCGGTGAAGTCTACTTCGATCGCCGGCACCGTGGTCAGTCCGGCAAGCTTGGCGGCACGCAGACGACGTTCACCGGTGATCAGTTCATAGCCTCTGACACTCTTGCGGATCAGTAACGGTGTAAAGATCCCGTGCAGACGGATGGAATCTGCCAGTTCACTCAGTGCTTTGGGATCGAATTCTTTTCTGGGCTGGTAGGGATTGGCCCGGATCTCTGAGATCTCTACTTCGACTTCTCTTCTTCCTGGCGCATCCTTCCCGTTACTCTGGATATCATCCAGCATCTTCTCAATATCGACATTCTCTCCGAAAAGAGCGTTCAGCCCTTTTCCTAATCCTTTTTTATTTTCTTTGGGCATTATCGTCCTCCTCTTTCGTTCTGAATGAGAAATTCCTTGACCAGTGCCGCGTAAGCTTTCGCTCCCTCAGAACGTGTATCGTATTCAAATATGGATTCTTCCCGGCTGGGTGCTTCACTTAACCGTACATTTCTCGGGATATAACAGCGGTATACCTTCTCCTTGAAGTATTTCCGTACTTCCTGCTGTACTTCTACGGACAACTTTGTACGGGCATCAAACATTGTCAATAAGACTCCTTCAATGGATAAAGAAGGATTCCAAAGTTTCTGTACCAGACGGATCGTACTTAACAACTGGGTCAGACCTTCCAGAGCGAAATACTCGCACTGTACAGGAATCATGACAGAGTCTGCGGCTGTCAGGGCGTTGGTATTTAACAGACCCAGGGACGGCGGACAGTCAATGATGATATAGTCATAGTCTTCTCTTGCGGCATCCAGCTTGTTCTTCAGGAGATGTTCACGGCCGACTTCGTAGGAAGTTGAGGCCATCTCTACATCTGCGCCGGAAAGATCGATGGTTGCGGGCAGGACATCCAGCGGAGGCATATCCAGATGCACGACATTCTGACGTACGGAATCTGATTCCATCAACACTTCATAAACACTATGATTACGGCTAAAACCCGCTCTGTCTGCGCCTACACCATGTGTGGCGTTACACTGCGGATCAATATCCACCAGCAGGATCCTTTTTCCGGCATAGGCTAGTCCTGCCGATAAGTTAATACTTGTGGTGGTCTTGCCTACGCCACCTTTCTGATTTGCGACTGCAATTATCTTTCCCATATACTATCCTCAAGGTCTTATTTCGGAAATCTTACGATGATCCGTACATCTGTAAGCGTTTCTTCTGTTTCCATTATGACATCAATCCCCATCTTCTTGATCATCCGCACACACTGGTTTACCGAATTGATTCCGATCTGGGTGTTCCTGGTAAATCCCTTGGTTTTCTGCCGGCGTTTGGGTGAGGCATTCTCTGCCAGTTTCTCAATATACGCTTCGGCCTGACGAACATTCAGACTGCGGTCAACGATGTAGTGATACGCGGAAGCTTGTTTCTCTTCCGGTAATTGTAATAGTGCGCGGGCATGTCTCTCCGTCAGTTCCTTGTCCACAACAGCGTTCTGGATCTCGTTGGGCAGGTTGAGAAGACGGATCTTGTTGGCGATGGCCGACTGGGATTTCCCGACTTTCTGGGCTACCTGTTCCTGGGTCAGTCCGGACTGACGCATGATCTGTACGTAGGATTTCGCTTCTTCTACAGCTGTGAGGTCTTCACGCTGGATATTCTCGATCAGGGCCAGTTCGGCAGCCTGATTTTCACTCGGAGACAGGATATAGCATGGTATGGAAGTAAATCCTGCGCGCTTGCATGCTCTATATCTGCGTTCGCCGGCGATGATTTCGTAGTGGTCATCGATTTCTCTGACCGTGATAGGCTGAACCAGACCGTTCTCAATGATTGACTGAGTCAGTTCTTCCATGGATTTCTCATCGAACTTGATGCGCGGCTGATACCTGGAAGCACGTATTAAGTTGATGTCGATATCAATGATATCTCCGGTGTGTTTTTCTATTCTTTCAAAAATGTTATCCGGATCCCGCATATTTCCTCCTTCAATCATAATGGTTTCTTCTTGATCTGTCCGTAATTTCTCGGATATTTCCCGGGTGTTATCCGGGTTTTTTCAGCAGTGATGATCGTCCGTCCGTCACCGGAAGGCAGTGTATATTCCCGGATCTCGCTGTGTTCAATACCGAGAACCTGAAATGCATGTTCTGTCTGCTGGTATTCCTCAAGGCCTTTCGTACCCTTCATAGAGATGAAGTATCCTCCGGGCCTTACCAACGGTACACAGAGTTCTGCCAGGACAGGCAGGGATGCGACTGCTCTCGCGATGACGACATCCGCCTGTTCACGTTTTGTTTTGACGTATTCTTCCGCGCGCTGATTCACCACGGTAACGTTGTTCAGCTTCAGTTCTTTCCGGATTTCTTCCAGAAAACGGCATCGTTTGGCTGTTGGATCAATGAGAATGACCTTCAGATCACTCCGGGCGATCGCAAACACCACCCCCGGAAAACCTGCGCCTGTGCCGACATCCGCAACTGTCCCGGAGATCCGCGGATCGGTCAGAGGATATAACGAATCATAGAAGTGTTTCTCATAGATCTCTTCCGGATCAGTGATCGCTGTCAGGTTAAATTCCTGATTACGGCGAATCAGCAGATCCATGTATACTGCTAGTTTTTCCGGTGCTTCTGCCGGCAGATCAATACCGATCCCGGCTGTTTTTACCAAGAACTCATCCCTGTTCATAACATCCTCATTGTAGTAATTCTACCACTATTATTTCCCAAATTATATAATATTTCCTGCGTAGTTTGGACAGTTCTGATATATAGGGTACGCATCGTGTTATTTCTCTTTTCGCAGAGAAGAAAAACCGTTATGATGATTATATCGGAAAGGAAGCCCCGGATGGATACTATATACACCACAAACACTCTGGACTGGGAAGCTCTCATGCAGGGGGAATATGTCGAACTGAACGCGATGTTGGAAGCCAAGGAAAGACGTGTCTGGCTCCAGCAGGAATTACTGCGTAAATATCCATGTCCGGTACTTTCCTTCAGTATGAATATCGCCGGGCCTGTGAAGAATAATCCGCTGATCCTGCGTGCGTTTACCTTTGGGTTGGAAGCTGTTCACGCCCAGCTGTACCGTATACGCGCGAAGATCCTCGAGGAACACGTGATCCGGGAAATCACCGGCAATGAGGCCTTCCTGGCAATCGAACTGGATCCTTTCGTATTAAAGAAACTTGTCTCGGAGATTGAGGAACAGGAATCTGCCGGAAGACTCTTTGACATGGATGTACTGTATCTCGATCATGGGGAAGTAGTCAAAGTTGACCGCTCAGAGATTGGTCTTGCGGAAAGGAGCTGTCTGATCTGCGGCGCACCCGGGAGGAACTGTGCTTCCCGGCGTGTTCATTCCGTGGCAGAACTGCAGAAGAAGACGGCGGAGATCCTGGACGCGTATGTCCGGGCTGAAGACGCGAGGAAGATTGCGGAATATGCCGTACGGGCGATGTTGTACGAAGTATCCAACACACCGAAACCAGGCCTCGTGGACCGGGTAAACAACGGCAGTCATGACGACATGGATTTCTATACTTTCCTGAACAGCAGCGCTTCTTTACATCCCTATTTCCTGAAATGTGCACAGACCGGCCAGAATACCGCGTTTGCGGAAGCACCGGACACTTTTGATCTTCTGCGTGATCCCGGCAAGCAGGCAGAACGGCATATGTTCAGTGCCACCAAAGGAATCAATACACATAAAGGCGCGATCTTCACCCTTGGCATCCTTACCGCCGCAGCCGGCAGGCTTTCTGTACGCTCACTGTATCCCGGTGAACAGGCAGATCACCATGACAGTTCCGCTGTACTGAATGAATGCAGGGCAATGACCAGAGACCTGATCACCAGGGATTTCGCGGGAATTACCCGGGAAAACGCAGTCACTGCCGGACAACGATTATATGCGGAATACGGCATCACCGGTGTACGGGGACAGATGTCTGACGGGCTGCCTGCGGTGGCGGACTATGGTCTTCCGGTACTGAAAAAGATGCTTACTTCCGGGAAGACTCCGGATGAGGCGGGCGTTGCCGCGTTATTGTCGATTCTTGCGCATACCACGGACACCAACATGATCCACCGCAGTTCGCTGGAAACCCTGAAGGAAGAAAAAGAAAAACTCATGCATATTCTGCAGGAAGATCCCTGTCCTGACCGGAACACCCTGGATAAACTGGATGAACACTATATTGAAAACCACCTCTCCCCGGGAGGCAGCGCAGATCTGCTTGCGGCATCCTGGTTTGTGTACTTTCTGGAAAATGAGTAAGTTAATGATATTCGATACTAATGATATGAAGAAACTGTTTCAAACCTTCTTCATGTCAAACAGGAGCTGAACGATGCACAGGTTTAGTATTAGCGCGTTGACCCTGAAGCTCATCGCTGTTATCACCATGCTGATTGATCATTTTGCGGCCTCAGGACTTCTGCGGAAGTACTTTCCTTTAGGATTCTTCGGCCTTGGTTACCGGAATACCTATTACATCTTCCGCTATATAGGCAGATTTGCCTTTCCTATCTATTGTTTCCTGCTTATCGAAGGTATACGTCATACCAGAGATTGGCGGAAATATGCCCTGCGGCTTTTTTTCTTCGCCCTTCTTTCTGAGATCCCCTTTGATATGGCATTCCGGCATACTTTCTTTGATTACGGTCACCAGAACGTATACTTTACTCTTCTATTGGGTTTACTGCCGGTAGTATACCTGCGGCATTCCAATCAGGAAAAACCGCTTCGTTATCTGTACTATACAGCCATGGTAGGCATCTCTGCCTGTCTTGCCCATTGGGTTTTCCACTGTGATTACAGGGCTGGAGGTATCGTACAGATTGGTATATTCGGTCTTCTCCTTGATACCACCACAGACCGGCTGCGTAACTTCCTGTGCGGCAGTGCCGGGATCCTTGCCTGCTGTCTCGTACTGCACAATACCATTGAAATCTATGCCTTACTCTCTCTGATTCCCATGAGTTACTATAACGGAAAAAAGGGCCCTACGGGAGAAGCCCTTAAATATACTTTCTATGCCATCTACCCTTTACATCTGCTGTTGTTTGGCTGGCTTATCATGCATTGATCATACCTGGAGGGGTAAATACCCCTTTTCTTGTATGTGTTGTATCTCTTCTCATACTGTCTCGGAAGCCTCCCGGAGGCAGCGCAGATCTGTTTGCGGCATCCTGGTTTCTGTCTTCCGAAACTACTTGCGAATCATTCCTAAAGTTTCTTGTTCAGGAATCCCAGGACGATCTGATGTACCTCTTCCTGGAAGAATTCATTTGAACCATGATCTGCCCCATGGATGACATAGTAAGAAATCTCTTTCTCCTGTTGAGTCATGGCGTTGTAATATAGCTCACTCTGTCCGATATTGACTGTACGGTCGCTGTCTCCGTGCATCACCAGAACCGGACAGGTTTTTACGTTGATACCGTTGATTCCGCCGGCTTTTTTCGCCAGTTCCGGTACATTGTCCGGTAAATCTCCCAGTAATTCACACTCCGGGAAACTATGAGGATCGGCAGATCTACCTTGTCTGATACGTTCATCGATTCTCTTCAGGTTAAAGTGATAGACTTCCTCAAGATCCGCGATTCCATAGAAATCCACTGCGCATTTGACAATACTGTTTACTCCGGGATACTTATCCGTGTCAAACTGACCATCATTGTTAGCTGCCAGCAAGGTCAGATGACCTCCCGCAGAAGAGCCCATGATCCCGATACGTTCCGGATCGATTCCATACTTGTCCGCGTTTGTTTTCAAAAAGCGTACACCTGTTAGTACATCCTGGATCTGTGCCGGGAATACCGCCTCTTTCAGGATCCTGTATTCTACTGCCGCGACGATATATCCGTTTTCAGCCAGGTATAACAGTTCCGGAAGCATCTCCGCTGCCCGCTCTTTTCCGCCCCGCCAAGCGCCTCCGCATACCCAGACAACACAGGGCAGTTTCTTCTTGTCCGTACTGCGTATGCCGTAGGGAGTAAGTAATGATATATGCAGGTCACGGATCTCTCCGCCGGTGATTTCCTGACTGTCATAGACGATTCCCTGGGTAAGATAGATATGTTTATGCCGCATCTCCGGCTGGATGATCTTTCTCATCTGTGTACCTCCGCTCTTGAACAAAATATAAAGGAATACAGCGGAAAACTGTATTCCTTTCTTTTATCATTCATAAACAGGAACTTATTCCTGTAAATGTTGTATCTCTTCTCTTACTGCTTCCGAAGCTTCCGGATCAAACAGCGAGTAATACCGGAAGAACGCATATCCCTTACATCCCTGTTCCAGGGCATAGTCGATCTGACGTTTCAGGATATCGTGATTGTCCACCCACTCCTGTGCCGCATCTCCGGCATATCCGTCCGCCGCACCAGACTTGTATGCCGCAAGACCTACGTACAATTCTGTGTCATGTTCACCGACGATACCGATCCACTCATCTGTCGTGGGCATATACGGACGTACAGGATTCTCAAAGCCCCAGTAGATCTGCGGGATCAGATAATCGACCAATCCTTCTTCCATCCAGTACGACACATCTGCGTAAATGCTGTCATAGTTATACTGGTTATTCCCGGATACGGAGATACCGAATCTTTTCTTCTTGGCTTTGACCGCGTCGTGGATCTCCCTGACCAGGGTGTTGATCTGTTTGCGACGGAAATCTTCCCGGGTGATCGGCTCATTGTAGTTTTCTTCTTCGTACAGGTATGCGTCAAAGTTACGCCCTGCCCCGTCCGGATAGAAATAGTCATCAAGGTGTATACCGTCCACATCATACTTCTCCAGGATCTCCCGAATATTGGATACGATGAGTTCCCTTACATCTTCGTAGGCAGGATTGAGGTAGTATCTTCCCCCGACATAGCGTATACGTTCGTTGTTTTCCTTTACCCACTGTTTCAGGATAAATCCGTCATCCCAGTCCTCGGTTTCTTCTTCCAGAACAGATCGTAAGGGGTTGATCCAGGCTTCTACCTGGATATTCTGTTCGTGTGCTCTCTTGACGAATATCGCAAAGGAATCGTAGGACAGGTCTTCGTAGTCTTTGACTCGGGGATATACGGTACTTTCATGGTAGGCATCGGTAAAGGCTGTCGCATGGAGGTAGATCGTATTTACACCGATACTCTTCACGTTGTCCAGAATCTGGTCCACCATTCCTTCAAAGCCTTTTTCATCTCTTCCCACGAGGGTCTCCTGATAATCCAGGAAGGAAAACCAGATTGCCCGGGTGATCCGTTCTTCCGGATCTTCTTTCTTCGTACATCCGGACAAGAAAAGAACAACCGTGAGAAGACAGGCAAAGATTGTGCGTATATACCGGTTTTTCATCTTGTATCTATTGTATCGAGTTTCCCGGCAGAAGAAAATCCATCTTTTCGCTATAATAGTGATATGAAACAGCGGGAAGCGAATTATGACTTGTTGAGAATTCTGGCGTGTGCCGGGGTAGTGCTCGTCCATGTCAGCGCGATTTTTGCGGAAACGTTTATCTGGGATCTTGCGGAAGGCCTGCCGGGGAATCATCCGTTCTATACGCTGATGTACAACTCTGTGGGACGTTTTGCGGTGCCGGTGTTTTTGATGTTGACGGGGGCGTTTGTGCTGGGTGACACAAGAACGGCAGAGTACCGCTCATTCTACAGGAATTCACCGAAGAAGATCGGGATTCCGTATCTGATCATCGTACTGGTGTCTTGTCTGTACAATGCCTGGATCTCGTATCGTGTGGATTATACCGGAATGGCCGGAGTGATCAGACCTTTGGTCAATGGTGTACCCTTTTATCACCTTTGGTATATGAGTATTTTATTCATTATTTATCTGTTCCTGCCGTGGATCGAGCGTGTGCGGATGAAACTGTCTCCCCGTGGTTTTGCGGTTCTTTCCGCAGTGTGGCTGCTGGCAGGAAATGCCTGGCTGTATCTTGCGGAACCGGTGACCCAACACTGGAATCCATGGGAAGCATTATGTTATACAGGCTATGTCCTGGTGGGTTATGTAGTCCGTTCAGCAGTGCGCAGGGATTCACGGGGCTGGCTACTTGTCCTGGCCGGGATCGTTCTTGAACTGTGGCTGGGTTACCAGGTATACACAGGCATACGTCACGGTCTGGACAGAGAGCTCCTGGAACAGCGCTGGCTGCTGGCTTATACACCGGGAATCACGGTATCTTCCTTGCTGGTTTTTTCGGGCTTCGGGATGGTCCGCATCAACGGGGATTTACGTAATCTCTCCATGTACAGTTATCCGGTCTTTTTGGTCCATGCCCTGCTGTTGGATCTGGTCCTGCGTCTTTCGCGGTACTATCTCGGGCAGCGCTGGCTGGCACACCTGGATTCCCGGATCTTCATCCCTTTCCTGACCTTGATTATCCTCATCATTTCCCGGGTGATTTCCCCGTGTATGATGCGTCCGAAAACACACAAATAAATGTAATTCTTTGTTATCATGAAAACAGAACAGGAGACCATGTCTATGTCAAACAACGAGCCGGTATACATCACAGGTCATCAGCACCCCGATACGGATTCTGTCGTTTCCGCAATTGCCTACGCGTTATTCAAGCGGGCGATGGGAATCAAGGCTGTACCCTGCTGTCTCGGCAAACTAAGCAACGAAACAAAATACCTGCTGGACCGCTTCGGATATGAGGAACCCATGCTTCTGAGCGATGCCAGAAAGACCCTGAAAGAAATCAGCTATGATGAACCTCTGTGTGTCACCGCAGACAAGACCATCATGGAGACGATCAACACCATGAAAGAAACGAACCGCCCTGGATTTGCGGTCGTGGATGAAGAGAAACACCTGATCGGATTTATCTCCAAAAGTGACTTGATGGATATCGGACTTGGGGATACAGCCCACGGTATTGATCTGTTACGGCAGACTTCCGCGAAGAATATTGCCAAGACAATCAGCGGACAGCTGATCTATGACGATCCTCAGATGCACATCAATGGTAAGGTATCCATTATTGCCCTGACTCAGAGCGGTCTGGAAAACTACGAGATCCATGACCGTATCGTGATCATGGGAGATGATCCGGAAGCCCAGATCAAGTTGATCGAGAAAGGCGCGGGAATCCTGATCGTGGTATGGACGCAGGCGATCCGTGAGGACGTACTCGAGGCTGCCCGCGAACATCACTGCCCGGTAATCATCTCCGGACATGGTTCTATGAATACTTCAAGATACATCTACTTTGCGCCGGAAATCCGTCTGGTCATGACACAGAAACCGGTATTCTTCCGGGATACTGATTTAGCGGAAGAAGCCGGCAGGAAGATGTTGACGACACGGTTCCGCAATTATCCGATCCTGGACAGTGACGACCACCTGATCGGCTATGTCAGCCGGTATCACATCATGAATTACCAGAACAAGAAGATCATTCTGGTGGACCACAACGAATTCTCCCAGTCCGTCAAAGCCGTAGAGAAAGCCCAGATCCTGGAGGTCGTCGACCATCACCGGATCAATGACTTCGCCACCTCACAGCCGGTATCCTTCCGTAACGAGATCGTTGGTTCCACCGCTACGATCATTGCGACAATGTACAGGGAGAACCAGATCCCCATCCCCCAGAAACTGGCCGGATTACTACTTGGGGCTGTCCTCTCCGACACGTTATTACTTCAGTCTCCGACCACAACACGCAAGGACAGGGAAACCGCGAATATCCTGGCTGCCCTGGCCGACCTGGATGTGGAGACCTTCGGCCGTGAGATGTTTGAGGCTACCGCTTCCAACATGAACCAGAGTATCCAGGAGATGATCGTCCAGGATATCAAGTACTTTGAGATCAGCGGATACCGTACCATGATCTCCCAGGCCATGGTTACTTCTACACACCAGCTTTGGGGCAAGGAACGGGATATCCAGAGAGAATTAAATAAACTGGTAGAGAAAAAAGAACTGGATCTGCTGGTTGCCGCATTTACCTCAGTCTCGGAAGATGGATCCGTGTTCTTCGCGGCAGGCGAACAGGCAGACAAGTGCTTTGAGGCCTTCCCGGGTATTGAGGATCATTTACACGTATTACAGAAAGGCATCTTGTCCCGCAAGAGCCAGATCTTGCCGGAAATCACCAGAGTACTGAATAATTCCTGACTTTTAAGGAGATGACATGTTCGAAACGATCAGTAAGAAAAGAGCCGAAAAGATTCTGAAGGAATACGATTCCTGGATTCATGCATTATCGGCGAAGTATCATATTCCCGCTGCCTTTATCCAGGCGATCCTGTACATGGAGATGACCCGGATCAACCTGGTGGACTATGCGGCTGACTTTGCGGTATGGACCGGGGTATTCCCCAAGAAAGACAGTTCTACGGGATATGCGCAGATTTTCGGCTTTGTCGGACTGGATGCGGTGAACTTCGCGGCTGACCGGGGACTGACCAGCTATGCGGCATTACATATACCCAGCGATCACCGTCTAAACCGGCATGACCCCAAAGATGTACGCCTGATGTGGAAATATCTGCACCATGACCGTAAGACAAACCTGGAAGTAGCGGTACTGAACATGTTAAGTGCTGCGGAAGAAATGACCGGACGGATCGACTTTGACAGTTACAGTGAAGATGAACTGAAACATATCTTTACCAGGTATAACGCCAATACCGATAAGATCACAAAATACGGTGAAGATGCGTATCAGAATTACCAAAGATTTCTAAATCAATGATAATCACATGATAAGACCGTTCCAAGAAGAACGGTCTATTGTATGTTTTATGATGTGTGCAATATTCTTGTTTTCTATCGTCTGTATGACAGTATTTCAGATCTTCCGTGGTTATATACGAAATCTCGGCAATGTTCGCTAAGAGCTCTCACCGCTGACTGGTAAAGACTATAGAATGAAGTGCCATCATGCCAAGGATCACTTGTGATGGGATTAAAGGAATATGCGCCATTCATCTCGCTGAATACAGGCAATTTCCGTACAAAACAGTACGGCGCTTCAGTATCACGGTTCTTGAAACTCGTAAAGACGTGCAGGCTTGTTTCAGCAAAATCATTCAGTGTACGGATAAACGTTCTAAGCGCATCAATCAATGTCAGCGTAGTCGGTGACTTGAGCTCACCGTAGACCGCATTGATGTCAGCCAATAGCTTTGTGCACTCTTCCATCGCTTTTTTTGTGTCATCCTCAATGCCTTCCAGTGTTGATACCTCTCTGGTATGCTTATCGATGACATTTACTTTCGCAAGTATGTCCGGTTTGACACTGAAAGTACCGTCGGAACGTGATAAAAAGCTGACAGGTGATTTAAACGCCTGTACAATGCTTTGATAATCTGCTAATCTGGCTTGATGGTAACCTTTGACCAGTTCATCCATCGAGACTTTGCCAGACTTGTCTTGATAGTATCTCTGAGAACGGTAAGCATTCCGTTCCAATCCGTCCCAACTCATGCGCAGCAACTGATTTACTTCCTGCATATCGTTATTGATTTTGAGATACAAGTCTTCATTAAAATCTGCATCATAGAAATTCATCGTAACACGCTGGAATTTAAAGCCACCTTTGAGCGGAAACAGCATCATCATCTTCTGCAATGCATTCAGAATACCAGACAACTTTGTTAAGTCTTTATAATACTGCAGTGCCGCATCAAAGTTTTTTTGCCGTTCCGGTGACATGCCGGGATACCAACCCGGGCGCACACTTTCATGGCGCAATTCGGCCATGACTCCCTTGTTGGCATTCAGAAATGATTGGATCCAGCCCGCAGCACTCAGGTCATTGAACCAGAGATTCTCAAATTCCTGACTGGTCTTATCATAATCATTCTTATAAGCCATCTGTTCCACAAGCGCAGAAACGTTATTCAGCCGGGAGATCAGTCCGCCAATCTCCCCTTTTATTATTCCTTCGTTGAGATTCTCCCAGGACTGCGGCTCAGCAGCCAGTTCTTCTCCTCCGGTGAAATCATATTCAGACATCGCATTATCCTCCGGTTTATTGATCAGAATCTGATCTCATAATCACGCACATACCATCTGCCGCCATTTGTCCTGATGAGATTTCTTCTCACCGGACTTCCGAGCTGCTTGCCGTTCTTGTCAAAAGAGACCGTCTGTACAGATGCGTATTCTACTTTATCTCCGTATCGTTCAGCTATACCTTTCTGTTCTTCTGCAGAGAGGAAATAGGACTCCAGACCACTTTCATCGCTATAACCCTTTACTACCGTAATCTTCGTAGCATCCGGTTGTACTTCTGCATGAACGTACTCTCCGTGTAAGCGCTCCTGATGCAGATCCCAGTGATACAACAGCAGTGACTCCTGCGTTGGATTCATCCTTCTTTCAGGCTGGATACAATCTACATAAAGGTCATAATTCTTTTCCTTGATTGCCTGACGGAAGATTTCCACTAATCTTTCGGGTGTGACATCCTCCGGTACGGATTTCTCCGTATACCACCTCTCCTTGTAAGCTTTGACTTCATCCTCACCGACGAAGTACCCGCTGTTCTCCTGTTCACCGTCATAAAGACCAAGCACATGTCCCGGCACATACAACGCAACCGGGGTAACGACCGGAGCATAGACCGGAGCGCCAACCTTGACCTCACCAGCTTCCGGTACCTCCATGGTGATATCTGTGATCTCACCGAACACCGTCCACTTTTCCACTTCCATCATCGTACTGTCCACCAGTCTCCGGTAACGCTTTACCGCTTCATACGGTCCCAGCCATTTTCTGGTATCGATCCGGATGAAATACATACCTGTGGAGCGCTTTCCCATATGGATGTATTCGCCGGTAACACCCATAAACTGATTCATAGGGTACCTGACTTCATCTAAAATGACATACTTTCCTGTCAGTTCATCCATGGATATTTCTCTTACATCCGGTGCCGGCCAGATTTTTTCTATTGTTTTATCTTTATATTGTGCTACAAGTGTATTCCAGGCTCTTTCACTCTTCTCAGAATAGATTTCTCTCAACTCTTCCTCATTTTTGAGATACTGAACCATCTCTGCCGTAATCGTAATGAAATTGCCTGTTGCTCCGATGATGCAGGCACGTGCTCTTTCGAAAAGATCTTTCACTCTGGGATCCTGTGGTGCAAATTCATTAAGAATCATGATACGTGAGAGTGCATCTTCCTTGGAGCGGAAAATTCCGGTTGCTCCGTTTGCCCGCTTCACCTCATTCTCAAACTCCTTAAGATAGATATCCGCTTGCTGTATCCTCATCGTGAGATTCGTTGCGTTGACCGAAAAAATCGTTTTATCAACCATGGTGTATCATTCCTTTCTGATAGATATTATGCCGGTATTCCTGCACTTGCCGGAAAGAAGCGTTGTTAAACTATATTTCCAAATTTATTATAACTCAATTGCTTCCGGGTTAATAAAGGCCTTTTTGAGCACTTGAAAAGTCGGCATATTTTTTTGCCGACCTTCTCTTTTTGCAGACTATACTTCCTGTCCCTGACAGTTTTGCCTATCAGCAGAAAAGGATTCGCAGATATATCATATTTTATTGGAATATATTGTATACTCTTACACAATTACACATATTTCCGTATGCCGGAAATCCTTCTTATCCATGTACAGCTTCCAGCGCAAACTTCTTTTCCAGTTTCTTCTTACAGATCAGATAAGCCGGTAAGGCAAAGGCTGCGGTAAAGACCCACGCCAGTGTATTTGCGAAACATACACCGGTAAAGCCAAACGGTCCTGCCAGTACCCAGCACGCGAACATCCGTCCAAGTACTTCGGTCATTCCTGTTACCAGACTGACCATCGGGTATCCCATACCCTGAATGATTCCCGGTGTACAAGTCGCTGGTCCAAGTACCGTAAAGCCAATCACGTTGATCAGATTCGCCAGATAACCAAGTTCAATGACCTCCACCGGGGGATTCTCCACAAACAGTGCCACAAACGAACGTCCGAAGAAGATCGAAATCAACAGGTCTATACATGTTATACCGAGATCCAGCAGGATGGCGGCGCGCAGACCCTGGGACACACGATCCAGACGGCGGGCACCGATATTCTGTCCGGCAAACGGTGATACTGCCTGGTTCACTGCCATGATCGGAGAGGACAAAATCCCATACATTTTTCCTGAGGCGACCATTCCCGCAATTGCGTATGTCCCAAGTCCGTTGACCGCATACTGCAGGATTGCTGCCCCGGCCGCAATGATCGAACTGCGAATCCCCATGGGTAAGCCGTAACGCAGAGTTTCTTTCGTCAGTGTATGACTTTCATCCCAGGACTGCCTGTTGATATGCAGGATCGGCAGGTTGCGCCGGATATGGATCAGACAGGCAAAGCCGGAAGTCGCCTGGGCAATCACTGTAGCCAGAGCTGCCCCGCGTACGCCAAGACCCAGCCAGAGGATAAATACCAGATCCAGTACGATATTCAGGAGTGACGCGAATACCAACATTAAGAATGGTGTACGGCTGTCTCCCAGGGAACGTATACAGCTTGCAGAGTAGTTATAGACCATGGTAAACGGTACGCCGAGGATGATCACCAGGATATACGCATGCGCAAAGGGGAAGATCTCTGCCGGTGTGTTCAGCGCGTGCAGGATCGGACCGATAGACAAAGCCATGATCGTGGTTCCGCACAATACGATGATCATCGCCAGACGTATGCCGGCGGACAAATATCTGCGGACCATCTCGTAACGCTTCCCTCCGAAGTTCTGCGCTACCGGTATACAGAAACCGTTGCACAAGCCGCCGAAGAACCAGATCACCAGGTTGGAGAAGATGGAAGTAGCGCCGACACCCGCAAGCTGATTCAATCCTAGGAAACGTCCGACAATGACCGTATCCGCTACACTGTAAAATTGTTGGAACAGGATCCCCAGCCAGACCGGGAAAGCGAATTTCAGAATATGTTTCAAGGGTGATCCCTGCGTCATATTGTTCATGGTAAGCCTCTTTCTGTTGTGCAGACTGCCGTTTAGATAGAAGTGCCCTGATGATCGATCAGGGCATTTAAGCAGGGATTTGTGATGACAGAGTTACTTCTGTGTGTTGGTGATAAATTCGGAATACGGCAGGGTCTCGATCCACTTACAGAATGTACGCCATTCCGGAAGACGATGATCTTTACGCTGGATATACATAGTCTTCAGCTGACGGTAGTTTGTTGTCATTCTTGCGGTAATCTTGAATCCTGCAGGATTGGAGTATAGGATCTCCAGATATCTGCGGGTCAGGTCCTGCCGGAGTTCGGAGGTATCCTGTCCCTCTTCTTGTTTCTTCTTCAGGGTATTCTGGAGTTCGTTGTACTCTCTGACTTTTTCTTTCATGATCTCGATGATCCGGGGATCGGTATATTCGATATAAGCCTTGTCCAGATCAAACTTGGTGATCCTGTGCATTGTACTCTGCGAACTGACAAAGTCAAAGAAGTGATAACGTTCCGCTTCCACCCATGCCTTATTGGTAAAGGTCAGGTCAAACTGCACGATGATTCCGTTCATGAAGTTATCGTGTCCGCTGCCCATCGGTGAGTTGGCCAGCCGGTGTGTGGTTTCGGTGATCGTTCCGTCAATGGCGTTCACATCAACTGCCATGGAGAACTTGGCACCACGTACAGAATCCTCCAGACCATATACATTCACATTATTTACTACATCTTCAATTTTCATCCTTCTTCTCCTTCTGCCTGTGTTTCAAAGCGATTGCCAGTACCGCGATATCTGCCGGGTTTACACCGGAGATCCGGGATGCCTGCCCTACCGTTGCCGGTTTGTATTCCTTGAGTTTCTGTCTGCCTTCCAGTGACAGATTATCGACTTCATCGTAATTGAACTCCGTACTGAGTTTCTGTACTTCCAGTTTCTTCAGTTTCTCTGCTTCTCTTCTGGCTTTTTCGATATATCCTTCGTATTTGATATCGATATCACACTTCTCTGCCAGAGCTTCATCGGTGTCCATACCAATCGTTTCCAGTAATTCATGCGTTGTGACATGAGGGCGTTTCACCAGACTGATTCCGTTGATTCCGATCTGTTCGTCATCGTCATAACCAGCGTTTCTCAGGTATTCTGCAGTCTGCGCGTCCCTGGTGCTGAAGCGGGTATTCCGCAGGGTATCCTTGAGTTCCTGCAGGGTTTCCTGTCTGCGCAGGTATTTCCGGTAACGTTCTTCGCTGACCAGGCCGATACGGTATCCCTTGTCGATCAGGCGTTCTTCCGCGTTGTCATGTCTCAGTAACAGGCGGAATTCTGCCCTGCTGGTGAGTAAGCGGTAAGGTTCCAGGGTGCCTTTGGTGGTCAGGTCATCGATCAGCACACCGATGTAGGCTTCATCTCTGCTTAAGATCAAGGGTTCTTTTTCCTCGAGTTTCTGTATGGCGTTGATGCCGGCGAGGATTCCCTGTCCGGCCGCTTCTTCGTATCCGGAGGTACCGTTCACTTGTCCTGCCGTGAAGAGGTTACGGATGATCTTGGACTCCAAGGATGGTTTCATCTGGATCGGATCAATCGCGTCATACTCGATTGCGTAGGCGTATTTCTTGATCACGCAGTGTTCAAAGCCGGGCAATGTGTGTGTCATCTGTTCCTGTACGTCTCTGGGCAGTGATGTGGAGAATCCCTGGACGTAGGTCGTATCCAGAGATCGTGATTCCGGTTCCAGGAATAACAGGTGTCTGGGTTTGTCCTTGAAGCGCACAAGTTTGTCTTCTATTGACGGACAGTACCGCGGGCCTACGCCTTTGACAACACCGGAATACATGCTGGATTTGTGCAGATTAGCCATGATAATCTCATGTGTTTCCGCGGTGGTATGTGTCATATAACAGGGTACTTGTTGGTCAAAGGGAAGAATCTTTTCCGTATCTTCCGAGAAATGCAGGAATTGGTCTGTACCAGGTTCCAAGGTTGTCTTGGAGAAGTCGATGGAGTTGGTGTAGACACGGGGTGGTGTACCGGTTTTCAGGCGGAAGGTCTTCAGTCCTGCCTGACGCAGGGATTCGGATAATAAGCCTGTGGTTGGTTCAAGATCCGGTCCTCCAGGTTTCACTTCATCACTGATCATGTTTACACCGGCCATGTATGTGCCTGTCGTCAGGATGACTGCCCGGGAAATAATCCGGGATCCGTCTGCCAGTTCCACGCCTTTTACCGTATCTCCTTCAATGATCAGGGAAGTCGTCATCGCTTCCATGACGGTGAGATTCGGGGTGTGCAGACATACTTCCTGCATGCGTTTACTATAAGCGAGCTTGTCGGATTGTACACGCAGAGCACGTACTCCGGGGCCTTTGGCACTGTTGAGCATCTTGAACTGGAGAGCGGTGATATCCGCAGTTCTGGGCATTTCCCCGCCCAGGGCATCGATTTCACGGACAACGATTCCCTTGGCTGGCCCGCCTACCGACGGATTACACGGCATTTTCCCGATATTCTCTATACTCAGGGTCAATAAAAGCGTGGGATGAGATAATCTGGCACAAGCCAGTGCTGCCTCGATCCCCGCATGTCCTCCTCCGATAACGATGACATCAAAATCACTCATGATTAAAATATTCAGTCAATCTCTGTATTTCTTCTTCGTCTTCATTACAGAGTACCTGGAATTCCATGTGTTTTACCGGCAGGTTCCTCTGTTTCATCTGTAGTTTATATAATGTCAGTTTCCCGAAGAATTCTCTCTTTCTAAGGGCATAATTCCGGCTTTGTGAGACAAACGGCACCGTAATCTTCACCTGGTCATCTTCAATCTCAATGATATCCGTACGGCTTCCGCGGATCAGTTCTCCGGGATTGTTTTTCAGGTATTCCTTTGCGAGCTTGTTTGCGGCTGCGCTTTCCTTTTCGGTGTACGCTGTCTTTCCGATCTGCTTGTTTATCAGGGTCAGCTGGTGGCGTATCTCATCCTTACGGAAGATATTCTCCGGTTCACTGATTTCCGGAGCACTCCAGATATCGATGCCTACGTCTTCCGCTACCTTGAGGATCTTTACGGTTGTGGCAGGATCTTCCTGATCCAGATAGTAATAGCTTTCCAGTTTCGGGGAGATTCTGAGTCCCACTTCTTCGGGATATACCGGTCCCAGGAAAAAGACTACATCTTCTAACTGCAGACAGCTCATTCGTTCGGGAATGGGTTTATCCTTGGCAGCTTTGCGTATCGCTTCCTCCATCTGAGCCAGTGTATCATAGCCGTTGGCATTCCCGTATTTCTTCCACATCGCTTCCAGGGACATGGATTGAGAAGAGACATAGTGCGCATATCCGACAAAGCCTTTCTTCCGGCTGTTGTTCGGACGGGTATAGAAAAACAGCAGTTCACCGGGATGGAAGTTGGTAAACTCCTTATGACTGGTCAGACGCCAGAAATTGATCCGGCGGTTTCCGCATAACCGGTGATACTCAATCATCTTCTCATCTGTTACATAGGCTATAGAACTCATATCAGCCACCCATTTTTCTTCTGTCTGTGAGTGCGTGTGTCAAAGTGATCTCATCCGCATAATCCAAAAGACCTCCGGATGGAATGCCGTGGGCAATCCGTGTGACCAGGACATCCGGGGCGGTCTGCGCCAGTAATCGTGACAGGTACATGGCGGTGGTTTCTCCGTCCAGGGTTGCGCTGGTGGCCAGAATGATCTCTTCGGCGTCTTTTGCGCGTTCCGTCAGGGAATCGATATTCAGATCTTCCGGCAGGATCCCCTTTCCTGAGGAAATCAGACCGTTCAGCACATGGTATACCCCCTGGTATTCTCCGGTTCTTTCCATGGCCAGGATATCTTTCGCCGATTGGACGACAAAGATCTGCCGGTGGTTGCGTGTTGTGTCTCGGCAGATATCACATTCTTCCTCTTCAGAGAGATTCCCGCAGATCCGGCAGTGCTTCAGTTTCTGCTTGACGTCCAGAAGTGCCTGGGCAAATTCCGTGACATCTTCCGTATCGCTTTCGCTGATCAGTAAGGCATAGCGTTCTGCGGTCTTTTCTCCTACACCGGGTAATCTGCGGAATTGTTCGATCAGTTTGATCAGACTGGAAGGATACATCTTACAGTCCCGGGAAACCCGCTCCCTGTGAAAATACTCCGAGCTTTTCTTCGCGGTCGCTGTTGACTTTGTCCAGCGCGTCGTTGAAGGCGATCACAAGCATATCCTGGAGGATTTCCTTATTCCCGGGATCCATCAGTTCATCCGCAATCTCTACGACCTGGACTTCCGTATCACCGTTCATCTTTACGGTTACACCTTCAGCTCCGCCGCTGTTTCCGGTATAGATCGTTTCGGATAATTCACCCTGGATCTTCATCATTTCGTTCTGCATCTGTTGTGCCTGTTTCATCAGGGAATCGAAATCAAAATTACTCATCTTCTTCTATTACCTCTACGATATCTGCTCCGAAGAGTTCAATCAGCTGATCTTCCGGTCGTGAGGCCTCTCCTTCCTTGTTTTCCTGAATCGTATATCTTTGTATGTTTTTTGCGGATGGCAGTGACTGCGTCTTACGGCGCTGGATGTATTCTGCGACTGCCTTGTCGTAGTTTTCCTTCGTGACTGCGTAGATCATCTTATCCAGCTGATTGTCTTTCAGATACAGGTATAATTCCTTGTTAAAAAGGGTTTCGTTGATCGTATTGACGACTGCCTGCGCCGGGTTGCCCATCAGCAGTGCATCCGGACAGCTTGCGTACAGTTCCAGCTGGGTTAGTGCAGCAATATATTTGTTCATGACCAGGACGTTGGTGATATTTCCCAGACGTACCAGGTCTTTGGCTTTTTCTTCTTTTGTGCACTGGACGAGGATACTCAGGATGTCTTCTACCTGCATATTCAGGATCTGCGGGGATTCTTGTACAGGCTGCGGTACCGGTGGTTCTTCCGGAACCGGCGGCGTTTCTGTCTCTTCTTCCGGAACAGCCTCAATTACCGGTTCTTCCGGGATGATCTGCACAGGAATCTCCTGCTTTACCGGTTCTGCGGGCTTCGGCTCTGCCGGCTTCGGTTCGGCTGGCTTTGACTGTACAGGTTCGGCCGGGACAGGCTGTATCCGTTTCACCGGGGTTTCCGGCATCATTTTCAGACAGGCGATTTCGAAGACATTGACCGCGGATTGTGCGGTTTTATAGCGTTCGGAAGCTTCCATCAGCGTCTCGGTCATACTCAGAAGTTGTCTGGATGTGCCGAGGGAAGCGATGATCTGCGCCTGTTTCGCGTTTAATGTCCTGAGCAGGTTTTCCTTCTGTACTGCCTGGTAGATCATGCCGTCTTTCAGGGCATTGATCAGATCACCGGTCAGGCGCTTGATATCCATGCCTGAATGTTCATAGCCTTTGATCCGGGTCAGGATCTCTTCTACATTACCGGCAAAGATTTCCTGGATAAATTCGAGCTTTTCCCCGGTGGAGGCCAGACCGTAGATTTCGTTGATCTTGTCTTCGGTGATATCTCCCAGGGCATAGGCATTGGCCTGGTCCAGCATACTCAGGGCATCACGCATACCGCCGTCTGCCAGTTCCGCGAGTTTTTCCGCGGCTTTTTCTTCGAGACGGATGTGTTCCTGTGACGCAATACGCAGTAAGTGTTCGGAAATCTGGTGTACCGGCACTTTGGTAAAGTCAAAGCGCTGGCAGCGGGAGATGATCGTACTCAGAAGCTTCTGGGGATCTGTCGTTGCCAGAATAAAGATGACGTGTTCCGGGGGTTCTTCCAGGGTTTTTAATAAAGCGCTGGCGGCAGAGGAAGATAACTGGTGTACCTCATCGATGATATAGATCTTATATCTGCCCATCATCGGGGATAATCTGGCGCGTTCGATCAAAGAACGGATATCTTCGACATGAGTTTCGTTTGCTGCGTTGATTTCCACAATATCCGGGTGGTTATTGTCGGATGCGGCCTGACAGTTTGCGCAGTGTTCACATGGCGCGTGTGCCTGGTCTTCGCAGTTTACCGCTTTGGCCAGAAGTCTCGCCATGGTCGTTTTTCCTGTACCGCGGGGACCGCAAAACAAGTACGCATGACCGACTTTCCCCTCTTTCAGGGCATTCCGGATCGAACGTACGATATATTCCTGACCGACGACTTCTTCAAATGTTTTGGAACGGTATTTCTGATAGAGCGCTATTTTGCCCATAGAGACTCCTTTACTTGAAAATTATAACAAAACAAAGGGTTTTCCTTAAGCGTTTTCCGCGGATTACCCTTTATTCCTGTGTGATTTTAAATTGATTCTTATCCCTTTTCGGTTTTTTCCTTTTTTCCCGGAAAAATTCTGTCAGGATCGTGCCGCATTCTTCGGCCAGAATTCCCGAAGTGACTTTCGGATGGTGGTTCAGCCGGGAAATCGTCTTGATTTCGATCAAGCTGTCTACGGCTCCTCCCTTGGGGTCTTTCGTTCCGTAATACAGATTGTTGATCCTGGATAAGACGATAGCACCGATACACATCATGCAGGGTTCCAGGGTCACATACAGGTCACACTCATCCAGACACCATGTATGCATGGCTTCCGAGGCCTTCTGGATTGCCAGCATTTCCGCATGTGCGTATGCCTGCATGGAATGTTCACGGAGATTATGCGCTTTTGCGATCACTTCGTCATGAAAGACGATGACTGCGCCTACCGGTACCTCATCGATTTCTCTGGCTTTCTGCGCCTCTTCCAGCGCCATCCGCATATAGTATTCGTGTTTTTCCTGCTCGTTTTCCATGATATAAAAAATGGTACACCCAGGCAGAGGTTTGTATGGCTGCTTCCTTCCGGACCTGACCAGGTTCTATACGTACCTGTTGTACCATTGGCATTATATTCTGTTTTTTGTAAAAAGACAATGTCTAACTCAGGGATATACTTCCTCGGGGACAGAATATCCCTTTTCTGTATACTCCGTAATGTAAACAGCGCAGTTTCCGATGAACTTGTGCCAGTAGCTTCCCTGTGATTCCGGTGTGAGGTATTCAAGGGCACCTTTCATCGCGATCGCATGTGTGGAGATCAGAACGTTGCCTTCAAACGGATTCTTTGCGAGATCTTCTAGGAAAGCGCCGAGACGACCTGTGACTTCATCCAGCGGCTCCATGCCTGCAGGTGCAGGGACATGGATAAAATCCCGGAAAAATTCTGTAATCTCCGGATGTGGATTCCGAAGATCCATATCTTCATACGGCCCGTAGTCCATCTCGGTCAGCCGGTCATCAATCTGCGGTGAGATCCCCGACGCAATTTCTGCGGTCTGAATTGCCCTCTGCAGAGGACCGGAATAGACAGCGTTAAATTGAATCTTATTTGTGCGGAACCATTCTCCGGCTTGTTTCGCCTGCTGGATTCCTTCTTCGTTCAGCGGACGGTTACTTCTTCCCTGTAATAGATGTGCTTTGTTGGCGTCCGTCTGACCATGCCGTAAGATATAGACTTTCATGATTCATTTCCTCCTCAGACTCCGAAGATCCAGTAGAACAGGATACACGCCAGTTCTCTTGGGTAGTAGGTCGGCAATAACCACCAGGGTGTTTTCGCCCGTAGTAATCCAGCATCCGCATTCACCGACTTTGCCAGATATCTGACACGATATAGATGGAAAGAATTAGTAGAAACTGCGATTTTATCGTTTAAACCATTGGTTTTGATGATTTCCAGTGCATTCTTGATGTTTTCTGCCGTGGAAGTCGACTGGTCTTCCATATAGATCTTTGTTTCTTCAATCCCGTTTTGGATCAGCCAGTCTTTCATCGTCTGTGCTTCCAGTACACCGTTCACAACGATTCCTCCACATACGATAAAAGATGTGTTCGTATCTTTTTGGTAATACTCTACTGCCTTTTCCAGGCGCTTTACAACCAGAAGCGGCGGGGTACCATCAGGGTTTGTGCCGCTCGCCAGGACAAGGATCGTTCTTCCGGGCTCCGGTTCAGGCGTACTTGCGGCCCGGAATATACAAACGGATTCAATTGTGACCAATATGACTGCAAATCCGCAGAACAAGAGTATCAGTTTTTTGAATTTTTGTACGAATTTCTTTAGTAATGGATGTATTCTGCCAAAGAAAAGTCCGTAAACAGCCAAAAACAGACAGAGGACCATTCCTCCGACACTTCCGATATTCACGTAATGACTATAATAGGGATACGCAAAGAGCGGAAATCCGCATATGCCTATCCCTGTTAACCATAGATTTTGTTTGTCAGAATGTTTCACGTGAAACATTATATCTTATTTTTCTTCTGTACAGCAGGTACAAGTACTTCCTGGCCACCCATATAAGGACGTAACGGCTCCGGAATTCTGACAGAACCATCTGCCTGGAGGTTGTTTTCAAAGAAAGCAATCAGCATTCTCGGCGGCGCGACGACCGTATTATTTAATGTGTGCGCAAAATAGTTACCTTTTTCGCCCTTGATCCGGATTCCGAGGCGTCTTGCCTGTGCATCACCCAAATTTGAGCAGCTTCCTACTTCAAAGTATTTCTTCTGACGCGGAGACCAAGCCTCAACGTCACAGCTCTTTACCTTCAAATCCGCCAAATCACCGGAACAGCATTCCAAGGTACGTACAGGAATATCCAGGGAACGGAAGAAATCAACACTGTTCTGCCACAGTTTGTCATACCATCCCATGGAATCTTCCGGTTTACATACAACAACCATTTCCTGTTTTTCGAACTGGTGTACTCTGTATAAACCACGTTCTTCAATACCATGTGAACCTACTTCCTTACGGAAACAAGGGCTGTAACTGGTCAAAGCGTAGGGTAGATTCTCTTCTTTTAATGTAGTATTCAGGAATCTGCCAATCATGGAGTGTTCCGAAGTACCGATCAGATACAGATCTTCCCCTTCGATCTTATACATCATATTCTGCATTTCCGCAAAGCTCATGACACCAGTAACGACGTTACTGTGGATCATAAACGGCGGGATAAAGTACGTAAATCCGCGGTTGATCATGAAATCTCTTGCGTAGGAAAGGATAGAAGAGTGTAATCTCGCAACATCTCCCATCAGATAATAGAATCCGTTACCAGAAGTATTTCTTGCGCTGTCCAGATCCAGACCATCCAAAGCTTCAAGAATATCCGTATGATAGGGGATTTCGTAATCCGGCACGACCGGTTCACCGTATTTCTGGATTTCTACATTTTCACTGTCATCTTTTCCAATTGGAACAGACGGATCAATGATATTCGGGATCACCAGCATGCGGTCGCGGATCTCCTGGGACATTTTTTCTTCTTTTTCTTCAAGGTCCAGTAATTCCTGATCGATTTCTTTAACTCTTTGCTTTGCCTGTTCAGCTTCTTCACGCTTGCCCTGACGCATCAGTCCGCCGATTTCCTTGGAGATTCTGTTTCTATCTGCGCGTAAAGCATCACCGGTTGTCTTTGCGTACCGGAATTCTTTATCCAGTTCTGCGACTTCATCAACTAATACAAGCTTCTCATCCTGGAATTTCTTTCGGATATTCTCTTTAACGAGCTCCGGATTCTCACGAATCAACTTAATATCAATCATATTCCCTCCCTGATAAATAAAAACACCATCCCATAGGGACGATGTGTACGATCGCGGTGCCACCCCATTTGCCAAAATGTTTCACGTGAAACAATTTGACCTCTCAACACGGATAACGGACGCTGCCGCGGAAGATTAGTCCGGCTCCGAGGTGGATTTCTTCGCTTACAACGCTGATTTTCATCAACCATCAGCTTTCTGAAGATGTTGGGCGAATACTTGTCCTCATCTATACTGTACGAGAATTATTGCATTCAGGCGTCGGTTTGTCAAGAATTCAGACAGTGTGATAATATATGCATGTATGGAAAAACTAATACGAATAATGTTAGCCGCTATGCTTGTACTGTGCGGCTGTAAGAAACAGGAACCTGTTCCGACGGGAGATACGTCCAATGGACCTGTAGTGCCGCAGGATACCCGGACGCCGGAAGAAAAAGAACTGGCAATGATCCAGCAGTGTATCTCAGACTACAACGAGGGCAATCTGGAGGAGATCGAAGAAAATCTGCTCACACAGATACCGAGATTGCCGATTGGAATCGAGAAACTGCCGGAAATACAAGCTCTGAGTGATCTTGAACAGATTGAAATTGACACAAAACTGTCCAATATCGCATATAAGGGCTCTTATGCGGTAAGCGATGATATTACTGCTGTATTTGAAATCTATCATCCGACCGGGGGCATCTTCTGGATCAACGGAGATGTAAAGTTCTGTGTCGATCCGGAGAAGATCACGCGTAACGATCCGCAGTACAGCGATTATAAGAATACTTTGGACTATCTGTTGACAGAACAGGACAAGGTGCTGGACTGGCTCTACGGAATCGATGTCGTATTATCGGAAAATGAAGTATCCGATCGTTACTATGAAGTCGTCGCTTTGGGGAACTGGCAGCCGAAGTCCATTGATGACATCAAGGAATATGCGGAAAACATCATCAACAAGCAATTCCTGGAAGAACGATACTATCCGGGGGCGTTTGCAGGAGAAATGCCGATCTATAAGGAGATCAACGGTCATCTCTGTGCCTTACAAAGTGATGTGACCGGAAGACCTCGTACATTTGACACATCCACGATCTTTGCAGTAGAAGATAACGGAGAATATACCCGGATCGAACTGTTGTTAAGTGTGATGGGGAAGACACAGCCTGAAATTCAGGAAGTGAAGATCTACCGTGACGGAGACCGCTATAAGCTCTATGAACCGGCATAAGAAAGGAGAATGACATGTCAGAAGAAAAGACCAGTTACGAAAAGAGGCTGGAATACAACAATACCTACAACCGTGAACACTACCGTTCATTTTCCATGCGCTATGACGTAGAGAAAGAAAAAGACATCATCACCTGGCTGAAAAAACAGCCTAGTGTAAAAGCTTATATTACCGAACTGATCGTCAATGACATGAAAGCCAAAGGAGAGTAATCATGTTCCGTAATGTAGTAAGAATTAAACAGGCACTGCCTGAAGAAGAATGTATAAAACTGCTGAAGGAAACGAAAAGGGGAGTTATGTCCGTGCTGGGTGATGACGATTATCCCTACGGAATGCCTCTGAATCACTGGTATGACGAAGAAAGCGGACGGCTGTACTTCCATTCAGGGAATATCGGGCATAAGGTTGACGCGATCAAGAAACATCCAAAAGTATCCTACTGCGTGATTGATGAGGGTTCTCCCATTGAGAATGACTGGGCTCTCCGCTTCAAAAGTGTGATCGTCTTTGGAAAGATCCGGATCGTTGAAGATCACGAGGAAGCTCTGCGGATCTGCCGGGATCTCTCCTATCATTTCACGGATGACGAAGCGTATATCCAGCATGAGATTGAGAATTCCGGGAAAAGGGTGCTTGTGTTCGCTATTGTACCGGAACATATCACCGGAAAAACTGTTACAGAGAAATAAATATCCACCGGCTTAGCCGGTGGTTTTACATATGCGGGCATAGCCCTGCTCTCAGAGCTGCGCCTTACAGCGCAAATGTGGTCTGCGCGAGCACTCTATCTCTTATTACCCGTAAACGGGTCTTCAATCTCCA
>JAFWFE010000021.1 GCA_017512555.1 Solobacterium sp.
CCGATATGTACATCTACCGTACGGCTTTCACCGATAAAACTCTGATCCCATACAGCTTCCAGCAGACGCTCTCTGGTCAGTACAATACCGATATTTTCCATGAACAGTTTCAGGATGTCATATTCCTTCAGGGTAAATGTGATTTCTTTTCCCTTCACTTTTACGGTATGTCTGGATGTATCCATTTCCAGATCCTTGTAGACCAGTAAAGCTTTATCTTCATGTACACTCCGGCGCAATACCGCCTTGATCCTGGATACCATCTCCATCATTCCAAACGGCTTACAGAGGTAATCATCTGCCCCCAGATCCAGGCCGACCACCGTATCATACTCACTGCCTTTCGCAGTCGCCATAATTACCGGAATGTCTGCTGTTCCGGGATCTTTCTTTAACTTCTTTAATATCGTTAATCCGTCTTCTCCCGGCAGCTTGATATCCAGCATGATCAGCTGGGGATGTTCCGTCATCGCTTCACAGAATGCCTTGCCGTCAGGAAAACCCGCCGCCTCAAAGCCAGCCACATTTAGTGTATAAACCATCAGATCACGTATACTTTGATCATCTTCAACACAATAAATCATTCTACACCTCGATATTATTATGCATGGAAATCCGCCGAATATCTCACTAGAGTTCAAATAATACGTAAAAAATCTGCTGGTTCAGATAGTAAAAGATGGACAGCTGTATGTCCATTCATACAGTTATCCATCTTTTTCTTAAGAGTTATTTCTTTGCGGCTTTTAACAGTTTCCTCAGTTCGTTATTGAACTCGCGGTATACACCTTTGGGACTGACTTCGTCCAGTAATTCCGTGATACCAGCTACTTCCTTATCCGTAAGATCATCATTGCCGGAAATATTGCGGAACTTCACACCAACAACGTAATCACGAATTGTGGTGGCTGATTCACCTTCCTGAATCATTCTGCGTACGATACTGCTTCTGTGCGCAAACTGGATCATATCTTTATTGATCAGGTCATACGACAACTGTCCGTTTTTGTCTGTATACTGGTTGACTACTGCCAGATATTCCGGACGGTCTGCCATGGATACTTCCGGTTCCGGAACTTCTTCAACTACTTCTACCGGAGCTTCACCCTGCAGTTTTACATTCTTCTGCTTGTGATAAGGCATTCCGACTGTCAGCTGCATCGCCTCCAGGAAGGCTTCTTCCGGATACATTTTTGCGGGAGTATTGGCGGAAAGAATTGGTTTCCCCGAGGTCTTACTGATTGACGCAATCCCCGGCTGTTCGTAGTCATAGCGTAAGATCGTGATACCTGATCCACCAGCGGTTAGCTTCTGCCGAAAAGCAACGGCAGGAATGGTCGTGAGCTTAACTACATTGGTTCTGATCATAAACTCTCTCCTTTTATTCAACCGTTCTTAAGAATGATACTACCTCTTCTTTCTCGGGCATCGATTTTAATGCCCCTTTACGTGTAGTGATGATTGAAGCTGCCGCACAGGCAAACTGGGCGCACTTCTTCAGTGTTTCCGCATTGAATCCATCCAGACCATGTTCCAGCACAGCATTGATCATACATGCGCAGAACGTATCACCGGCACCGGTTGTCTCAATCGTATTCGCCTGACGGTATCCCGGGATATTCATCTGTTTGCCCTTGTAGTACACACGGCATCCGTCAGGGCCTAATGTCAGACAGATCAAAGGTATATGGAACCGTTCCTGCAGTTCATGGATACCTTCGTCATAGTCTTCTTTTCCGGTCAGCCAGGTAATCTCATTATCCGCAATCTTCAGCATATCGCAGTGTGCCATACCCCAGAGGATCTGTTCACGGGCAAGTTCTTCACTGTTCCACAGAGGCATTCGAAGATTCGGATCATAGGAACGCAGTACACCGGCATCTTCCGCTATACGCAGAGCTTTCTGTGTTGCGGAACGTACCGGTTCATCAGTCAGGGATAATGAACCGAAATGGAATATCCTTGCACTGCGGATCAGTTCCTCATTGATTTCATCTTCAGTTAACATCATATCTGCACCAGGCTGACGATAGAAAGAGAAATCGCGGTCACCATTGGGCAATTTGTGTACAAATGCCAGAGTTGTATGGATCTTCTGATCGTGCATCAATCCGGAAAGATCTACACCGCAGGAACTGACTTCTTCCGTTAATTGCTTACCAAATCCATCGTTACCGACTTTACCGATAAACGCAGTTTTCTTTCCCAGTTTCTGCAACATGGCCAATACATTACATGGGGCTCCTCCGGGGTTTGCTTCATACAGGGGGTTGCCGAATTCGGAATCTCCGGCACCGATAAAATCAATCAGTAACTCTCCTAACGCCACAACATCATATTGTTTCTTACTCATCTTTGATATCCTCCAAATATAGACGCTTTTTTACTGCCGGCAGAACAGATACAGACGGTACCAGTAAGGGAATCAGCGTAGACTGCAAAGCATGATACAGATCGCTCTTTCCCGGCCATACGGTTTCTTTCAGCTGGTTCTTTTCATCCAGCTGATGGTACCACGAGCCATATACCGGATCGTGTACACACTCATTCAAATACTGCATATATTCTGTGTATTGTGTCTGATACTTTGTGTCTCCTGTTACATGGTACAGTACTGCAGAAGTGTTAATGGCTTCTGCCAGTGTCCAGTGCATACGGTCATGGACAACAGGTCTTCCCTGCCAGTCTGTCGTATACACAATACCACGGTTTCCATCCACATTCCACCCGTCTGATACAGCACGGTCATACAATGCGCAGGCTTTCTTGATGTAGGTTTCATCTTTCCCGGAGGACAGCGCCCACTGCGTGATCAATCTCGACCATTCAATCCCATGACCCGGTGTTGCGCCGTATGGTTTAAAAGGATCATCCGGTTTGTCTTTGTTGTAGTCAGGGAGTGGATTCCAGTGTTCATCGAAGTGCTCCGGTATACGCCAGTCATTCTCTTCTGCCCACTTGAGGACATGGGTAATGATCCTGCCTGCGCGTTCTCTCCAGATTTCTTCTCCTGTCACATCTGCCGCTGCCAGAAAAGCTTCCACGGTATGCATGTTCGCATTAAGCCCGCGGTATGGCTCAAGAACCGTAAACTCTGTATTATACGTATCCCTGGTCAGTCCCTTTTCTTCGTCCCAGAATTTATCCAGGAAGATCTTCGTGCTTTCACGGAATAGAGCTTCTGCCTCGGTATGTCCCATAGCCATCGCACTGCCTGCCGCAAGAATCACAAACGCATGTCCGTAACACTGTTTCTGTGCCATCGGTGTAAGATTGCTGTAGATTCCCGGGTAATACCCTCCGTTCTGATCATCATGAAGTACTTTGCGGATTCCGTGGATGGCCGTATCCACCAGTTCTTTACAGCGTGGATACTCCAGTGCTTCTCCCAGGGAGTATACATGCGCCATCCGGCAGGTGATCCACAGTTCCCTTGGTCTTTCCCGGATGGGTTCTCCGTCACTTCCCAGGTAATAGGATAATCCCTCTGGTGAAGGGAACTTCCTGCCGAAGTCTAATAATTCTTCCCGTAATTCTTTCAGCCAGACATGGTTTTCTTCTGTATCTAATTGATATTTCTTGTTCATCGAAAACTCCTCACCCAGTTTAATAATGAATCCCGGTAGACATTCTCTCGTACATCTTGTTTCATTCGTTCGGTTACCGGACCGTTCGCCGCCAGTTTAGCCAGGATCTCTGCCTGTAATTCTTCCACAGTCATTTCTTCGTAGGGTTTATGCGGATCTGCAGAACGTACAGGTTCTTTCCACTCCGTGACCTTCTTTTCTTCTTGTACAACTCTCTTCACCGGTTCATACACGGGACGATGTCCTTCAGGAATATAGATTTCTCCCGAACAGCCTGGTATGGTGATCCGCAGACGGTTGTTTTCACTATGCAGCGTACTGCCGTACAATGCGCCTGTGTATTGTCCTTCTCCCTGGATCTCCAAGGTACATTCCTGTTCATCATTATTGACACAGACAATAACATCTCCGCGCCGGAAGACATACTGTCTCGTGGTCAGGGACACTTCCTGATACTCTCCGTAAGTGAGTGCTTGTTCATTCCTGCGGATCTTTCCCAATGCCTGGATCAATTCCGAACAGGCATTCTCCTTCATTTCTTCCAGATTCAGAGCCGGGCGTAACGATACGTCGGAATGTCTCTCCTTCTTCCCTTCAATACCGTATTCCGAGCCGTAATAAACGGAAGGTACTCCGGGTAATGTATAGAGAAGAATGTGCAGAGGTGTGTAGTGTGCCTTATTCCTGAGGATCGTATAAATTCTCTCCACATCGTGGTTATCCGCAAAGTTATAGAGTCTCACGGATCTTCCCGCAAAGATCTCATTCGTTCTCCGGATCGTATGTGCGATTTCAAAGTAATTGTGATCGTTATGACCACTGTATAGAGCTTTGTGCAGGTGGTAGTTCGTTACGGAATGCAGGGTATTGTCATTGACCCACCGGCTGTAATCTCCGTGGATCACTTCTCCCATCAGCCAGAAATCTTCCTTCCATTCTTGTGTTCTTGCGCGTAATTCACGCATGAAGTTGAAATCCAGCACATCTGCCGCATCCAGGCGCAGACCATCGATCGCAAATTCATCAATCCAGAAGTGCACACTATCCAGCAGATAGTTCCGTACATCCGGATTGGCGTGATTTAGTTTTGCCAGGGAGTCGTGTCCGCCCCAGGTATCGTAGGAGAAACCGTCATTGTACCGGTTATTCCCATAGAAATTCACATTACAGTACCAATTCACAAACGGGGAATTCTCCCGCTTTTCACGGATATCCCGGAACGCGAAGAAGTCTCTGCCGGTATGATTGAATACACCGTCCAGAATGGCCCTGATTCCCTTCTCATGACATCTGTGTACAAATTCCTTCAGATCATCATTCGTACCAAGACGTCTGTCTACCTGCCGGTAATCCGTAGTCTCATAGCCATGTCCTACGGACTCAAATAGTGGTCCGATATACAGTGCGTTAAAGCCGAAATCACATAGATGATCGATCCAGGGATACAGTGTATGTATGCGGTGTACGGTTTCTCCGTATTCGTTATACTGGGGCGCTCCGGTCAGTCCCAGGGGGTAGATGTGATAAAAAACTGCCTGTTCTGTCCAACTCATGCTGTTTTCACATTCCCGCTGTTTAATCCGTTGTCTTCTTCCTGCAGAGGCAGCCAGTCCAAAACATACTTGATTTGTCTGTCCCAGAAGTCCCATTCATGAGCGCCTGGTTCTTCCACATACGTTACGTCCGCGCCGTTCTCCGTCAGATACTGGTAGAAGTCACGATTACTCTCAATCAAACTGTCCTCCAGACCGCAGGCCATGTAGATCTTCGGTAATTCCTTTCCTGAAGCGATTGCGTTTGCCAGAGCAATCTTCGGATTCTTATCACTGACTCTCGCCTCCCGCATATCCCCAAAGATCGTATTCTCTCCGTTCAGGGTTCTGGGATTTTCTTCAAACAGGTGTAAAGCACTGGAAAGACCTATCGCATACCCGAATGTGTCCGCATACTTGATCCCGTTGCGCAATGCCCCGAAACCACCCATGGATAAGCCAGCAATAAAGGTGTCTTCCCGCTTGTCTGACAGCGGGAACATTTTTCTGGTGATTTCTACGAGTTCTCTGCCGACAAACTCTCCGTAGTCATTCCCCGGCAGGGTACTGTTCACATAGAACGCGTTATCTCCGGACGGCATCACTACCGCAAGATTCTTTTCTTCTGCCCAGCGCTGGATCCGGGTACCGCTGACCCAGTCCGTATAGTTGCCCAGTAAACCGTGCAGAAGATATAGTGTCTTGAACTTCTCCGTACGCTTTTCGTATTCCATTGTCTGAAACGAGATCTTATCTACCGGCAGGATCACCTGCACAGGTACTGTACGAAATAGTACCTTGGATAGATAGTTTACCTGTATTAATGCCATAACTACTCTCCTTTGATATATTGCTTAACGTGAGGATGAATCAGTTGATCATCTTCCATATTCAGTAACTCTTCTGCTGTGATCCAACGGTAGTCAGAAGTCTCTCCTTCCTGCAGAGTTACTTTATCTTTTTCCATTCCGGTGATACAGAGATATTCTACATAGTGGCAGGAAATCTGAGGAATCGTACTTCTCTTCAGTTCCTGCAAAGCATCTGCTGTAACCCCGGTTTCTTCCCGGAGTTCACGCATGGCGCATTGTTCCGGTGTTTCTCCGCGTAAAGCTGATCCGCCCGCCGTCGCTTCCCAGTAACCGCCGTAATTCTTCCGCGCATCTCTCTGCATGATCAGGTAAGTTCCATCGGTATGCCGGACCAGCACTTCACAGATCAGATGATACATTCCTGCCGGTATGGGTTCATCTCTTACCAGGACTACTCCTTCAACCAGATTCATCTCCGCGTCATACGCATCCCAGAATTCACTCATCCGGTAATTCTTTCTCCGTCTATGAGTACAAGATGGATCTTTGACAGACTGTCGAGAGGGTCTCCTTCGTAAACCACCAGATCTGCATCCTTGCCTGCCTCCAGAGTACCTACACGATCCGCAATACCGATATGTTCTGCCGGATAGATCGTAATTGCCTTCAGTGCTTCTTCATGGTCCATGCCTGCTTTTACTGCCAGTCCTGCACATAACGGCAGATATTCCTGAGGAATTACCGGTGAATCGGTAATGATCGACACATGACATCCTTTACTGTTCAGAATGCCCGGAGTCGTCCAGGACTTGTTCTGTAATTCAAACTTTGTCGCATGTGTCAGAGATGGTCCTACTGCCATCATATACTCGGTTTCCGCAAGTTTATCCGCAATCAGATGTCCTTCTGTCACATGTTCAAGTGTCATTTTCAGGTTGAATTCCTTTGCCAGACGTACAGCGGTCAGAATATCGTTTGCCTGATGCGCATGGATCTTCAAAGGAATCTTTCTCTCCAGTACGGGAATCATGGCTTCACACTTGTAATCAAACGCAGGCATCTTGGCAGGATCACCCTTGGCGGCCTCCTTCCGGTTCATATAATCTCTTGTCTTAAAGATCATATTGCGGATTACGGCTGCCGTAGACATTCTTGCGGCATTGCCTTTCTCTCTGTAGCAGCGTTTCGGGTTCTCACCGAGCGCGCACTTCATTGCGACAGGATCCAGAATCACCGCGTCATCTGCGCAGATTCCATGTGTTTTCACCGCGATCCATGTGCCGCCGATTGCGTTGGCACTTCCCTGTCCTGTAGCCACACAGGTCACTCCTCCGAGGGCTGCCTTACGTACAGAAGGATCTAAAGGATTATAACTATCGATTGCTCTTAACTGAGGTGTACAAATATCATTCGGTTCATTATAATCTGCGCCTTCAAAGCCTATACCGTAACCATCCAGACCCAGATGCGCATGCGCATCAATAAATCCGGGATAGATATCCATTCCCTTGGCATCAAAGACTTCTTCGTCCTGCGGAAGATCTGTACCGATCTGCAGTATCTTTCCGTCTTTGATCAAAAGATCTGCTTTGTAAGGTTCTCTCTGAACCATGTCGTGGATCAAACCATTCTTAATAATCATGATGTACTCCTTATTACCGGATTCTTCCGGACTCAATTCTGTTTCCATCATACAACCATTTTCGCCGGTTTGTCCTTAGAAATCCGGGAGATTATTTTTCTTGAACTTCAGTTCATATCCATCAGCGGAAAACTTCACCTGGTAACAATAATTTACGAATAATTATGCTAAACTGCACATATATCAATATAACTGTATGCACTATAATTTAGAGGAAAGATCTATGGATCGTGCAATACCTGGGATCTGTATGGAGGTATTTTTATGTCAATCAAAGATGACGCGTTTTCTATCATGCACGCCGCACTGAATTCAGCCATGCCGGATGAAGCAGTGAAGAAGGCACTGCGGGAACTTCCGGAAACATCCGGAAAGATCTATCTTACAGCGATTGGAAAAGCCGCATGGCAGATGTCCAAGGCCGCGTCAGAGATCCTCGGAGAACGTTTAACCAAAGGTATCTGTATCACAAAGTATGATCATGTCATGGGTGAGATTCCGCGTGTGGTATGTTACGAAGCCGGTCACCCGGTCGTGGATGAAAACTCTGTATCCGCAGCCAGAGAAGCCATAAGACTTGTGGAACACCTGGAACCGGACGATCTTGTGATCTTCCTGGTTTCCGGAGGAGGTTCAGCACTGTTTGAGAATCCTGCCATACCTTTGGATGAACTCCAGGATATTACCAGACAGTTATTAGCCTGCGGCGCAGATATTACGGAAATTAATACAATACGCAAGCGCCTGTCTCATGTCAAAGGCGGTAAGTTTGCGGAACTTTGCGCACCGGCAAAAGTATTCTCCATTATCCTCTCAGATATTATCGGCGATCCTCTGGACATGATTGCGTCAGGGCCTGCCTATCCGGATCATTCCACGAATACAGACGCACTGAACATCGTAAGGAAATATTCGCTGAAGTTCTCCCCGGTGGCGCTGAACTTGTTGTCAGAGGAAACACCGAAAGAATTGCCAAATGTTGAGAATCACATTACAGGCAGTGTTCGTCAGTTATGCAAGGCTGCAGAAGATGAGTGTCTGCGTCTGGGTTACGAGCCGCATTTCCTGACCGCTTCCCTGACCTGTGAAGCACGGGAAGCAGGCAGTTTCCTGGCTTCCATAGCCAGAGATCATATCCATGACGGAAAAGCTCAGGCATATATCTGTGGAGGAGAAACGGTTGTACACCTGACCGGAAAAGGACTTGGCGGCAGAAACCAGGAACTTGCGCTTTCTGCGGCAGAAGGAATTGCCGGATTAGACAACGTTCTTCTGTTCTCTCTTGGCAGTGATGGTACAGACGGGCCAACAGACGCGGCAGGAGGAATCGTAGACGGTAACACCTGCAGTATACTGAGCGAACAAGGAATACAAATCTCTGCCGTACTGCAGAACAATGATGCTTATCATGCGCTGAAAAAGTGCGACGGTTTGATCATGACCGGTCCAACAGGCACAAACGTCAATGACATTACGGTATTGTTGATTAAACCAGAAGTGCTATGATAAAAATCAGGAGATGACAAAGAATGGATCCTGCAAGATTTGATCAATTTGAAAATATCGAAGAAGAGCTGGATTATGATTTCAGTGTCAACGAAAAATATATCCGATCGGATGAAGAGTTCAAAGAATTATTGCTTGATCCTTTTCTTGATGAAAACAGACATATTTTCTACCGTGGTGAACGAGTTGTCAGTCTGAAACGTCCTTTACTCCCTTCCATGTTCAGAAACCGCAGTAATCTGATGACAGAAGAAGATGTCTATGTGGATGTGAATGCGGAATACTTATATAACCATTATCAGGAAAACGGACATTATCTGGACATGTTCAATTCTGCCTTCGGGGAAGCGGACATTGACTGTATGTACGATATCTGTGCCTTTTCCCAGCATTATCTGGAGTATTCTCCTTTGATTGATCTCTCAAAATCTCTCTATGTCGCATTATCTTTCGCGCTTAAGGGAAAAGAAGAATTTGAAGAGAATGCCCTGCTTTATACTGTAGAAGTATCTGACAATGACAACTATACCCAGATGAAAGCCATCGCCGATCAGTGGCTGAAATACTTCCATGTACGTGTGTATAACTACAAGGAAGGAGCTGAAAACCTCAGGAATATCAAGCGTTCCTCTCCGGATGCCAAAGTCATCGATATCGCAACCAATGATCGTATGAAATTCCAGCAGGGAGTATTTCATCTCCTGGATGACTTCAATCTGGTCAACCACCTGTATCTTACAAAAAACGTACGTGAAAGTGTCCAAATACGAAAGTTCATACTGGATAAGGATTATTGCCCATACATTACCAGAAGGATCAAAGAAGATGCGCCATGGTATATGTACGATCATCTTCTGGACATCTCTTCGGGAATACAGGAAGCCGTCACCGCACAAAGAGAAAAGTTATAATCAGAATAAGATGAGAATACCCTCCGGTTTTATCCGAAGGGTATTGTTATATTCAGAAGTATTATTGTTATTCTTTACCAAAACGCTTACGCATCAGAGGTTTTATTCCTCCTGCCTCAAGGATCATTTTCTGTTGATCTCCTAATTGATCGCAGGGTAATACTTCTCCGGTTTCTTTTATTGTTACTGTACCTGAATCTAAATCCAGAGTTAATGTCATACCTGTTTCGACATGTTTCGCAATTCCCGGACAAACTATGGGAAGAAGCCCGAGATTGATCGCGTTACGATAGAAAATCCGCGCAAAAGAGTCTGCCAGTACTGCTTTGGCACCCATGGCCAATAAAGCAATCGGTGCGTGCTCACGAGAGGAACCACAGCCAAAGTTTCTTCCTGCCGCAATTATTCCTCCCTGCGGGAATGTGGACGCAATTTCCTTATCTACACCTTCCAAACAGTGAGAACCAATCTCTTTTGGATCTGTTAGTGCGAGATATGCCCCGGGATAGATTTGATCTGTATCGATATTGTCTCCAACGACAATGATTTTACCGGTAATTCTGGTTTCCATAATTTTCTCCCTTTCTCACAGATATTGACGGGGATCGGTAATCTTCCCGTTCAGGATACTTGCGGCAACCGTTGCTGGTGATGCCAGATAAAGACTGGCTTCCTTTGAACCCATACGTCCCGGGAAATTCCGGTTTGTAGAAGTTATACATACTTCACCCGGTGCCAGAATACCCTCATGTACACCAAGACAAGCAGCACAGCCAGGAGCAGCAATCGTTGCGCCGGCATCCATCAGATCCTGGATATACCCTTTTGAAATACATGCCTTCATCACTTCCTGCGATGCCGGAACAATAATCAGTCTGGTATAAACAGGAATATGTTTTCCTTTGAGTATCTTTGCGGCTACAGCGATATCCTCTTCTCTCCCTCCGGTACAGGAGCCAATGTAGCCCTGGTCCAGATAGATATCTTTCTCAGCAATCACACTCTGCAACGTATGTACATTCTCCACACTGTGGGGGCAGGCGAGTTCCGGTTCCAGTTTTGATACGTCAAATACATATGATTCTGCATATTGATAACCCGGATCTGTATACTGTACTTCAAATGGCCAGACAGCCCGTTTTGAAACATAATCCAGTACATCCTGGTTTGGCTGCATATACGCTGTCTTAGCACCCATTTCTACCGCCATATTACAGATAACCATACGTCCTGCCACATTCAGATTCTCTACATAACTGCCGGTAAAGTCTATAGCCTTGTATACTGCGCCATCTGCACGGATCTTACCCAATACTGCCAGAATTACATCCTTGGGGAATACACCCTTTGGGGCTTCACCCTCCAGCTGGACTTCAATGATTTCAGGAACCCTGAACCATAACTCTCCGGTCATCATAATCGTAGCCATGTCGGTTGCGCCGCATCCGGTACCCATAGCCCCGAAAGCACCATGTGTGGTTGTATGTGAGTCTGTAGCCACTATAATCATCCCCGGATAGATAACTCCCGCTTCCGGCATGACTTGATGACAGACACCACAATTGGTGTCAAAGTGGAAACGAAGGTTGTTTTTCTTTGCGAATTCCCTCATCTCCTTGTGGTTTGATGCACTTTTGACATCCGGGCATGGCGCATAGTGATCAAACACAAACGCACATCTTTCTCTATCCCAGACTTTTTCTCCTCCCATTTCGTAAAAGGAATAAACCGTCTGTAAATATAAATCATTGATCTCTGCAAAATCTACTTTAGCCGTTACAATTTCTCCGGTTCTGACACTCTTTCTTCCACTGTTCTTTGCCAGTATTTTCTCTAACGCATGCATATAATCAAATCCTTTCCTGATACTATTTTCTTACATAGTAAGCCGAATACGCAAGTCTTCAGCACCCCGAGATGCACCAAAGAAAAGGCTGCCGGTTCTAAACGAGCCGACAGCCTTCTTTTCGTTTTCTGACCGGTTTCCGGACAGTATTATTTGAGTGTAACTTTAACTTTGAATGTCGTATTTGCCTTAGCGGTTTCGTTACCCTCCATGAAGATCTGCAGGGTTACTGTTCCTCCCTTATACTTCTTCTTTGCCGGGAGAGTATTGTTATTGAACGCAATCGCATAAGTACCGTTTCCGAGATCTCTCAACGTATAGACATCCACACCGGCAATCTTCAGAGATACAAAGTTGATTTTTGCGATACCGCTGACTGTTTCATCAGTTACAGTGATTGTTACCTCACCGGTACTGAATCTGTCATTCTTGAACAGTTGTACTTTCTTTGTACTGATCTTCACGGAAGACTTACCCTGTTTTACATTCAGAGCAGCTGCTTTCGAAGTAATCGTCACATCTGTACCGTTGACTTTGTATGTCGCAGATACCGTGTACTTATCAGCATGTGAGACTTTCTCGCCTTCCTTGATGGATACGACGATCTTACCGTCAACTTCTTCCCAGTCAAACTTCTCTGTTACTGCAACCTTGGCTTTTGTCATGATTACAACATCAGTCAGTTCATACTCGAAGCAGTTCTTGAATGTCGGAGTAAGTGTAACAGTTGTGCCCGGACGGAGTACATCTATTGTACCCTTACCCTTCAGCGTAACACTCTGAACAAGGGCTTTACTGTTTACGGTAATCTTCACGGTCTTTTCGATCGTCTCATTACCCAGATCTGCTTTCACTGTTGCGGTATATGCACCAGTCTGCAGACCTTCACCTGCTGTCAGTGTGAAGATATTACCTTCATTCTCAATCACAAACTGGTCTTTGACATCCAGGCCTGAAGTATTTACCGCAACGATCTGCGTGATTTCGTAATCCGCATATTCTTTGTGGAAATTCTTCATTGCTGCGGTGACTTTCACACGGCTTCCCGGAATACTCAGATTGATTGTGCCGGCTGCTTTCAATATTAGTTTAGCCGCAGAAGTCTGCTTCAGTGTCTTAACCGTAATCGGATATTCAACACCGTCAATACTGAGGTATACCTTGAACGTTCTTGCCCTACTGCCATCAAATGTTTCGTCTGTACTTACGGCAATCGTATTTTCATCGATTTCCGCGTTAAGACCATTAGCACTGAAGCTGTAAGGATCGCCGGTATTGGAAATACTGGTTATTCCTTCTGTGATCTTACTGATCGTAACATCATCTTCTGCATAGACAGCCGGTGTAATCTTCCATGATGTTGTTCCTGTATCGTTTGTACGAGGTTTCAAGGTCAATTTCGCAGGCTTTAGTGTCAGTTTTGGCAGGATTGGTGCCGAACTTACATTAGCCTTCACATTTACCGGTACTGCCCAGTCTTTCAACTGTACCTGAAGATTCATCTTAGCTTTCTTCTTCAGTTTCCAATTCGCGTTATCTGTACCAAGATTGTAACGGAGCATTGTAATTCCGTCATAATCCTCTAAGGTTACCCAGGGGAGTACATCTGTTGTCGTAATACTCTCAACTGTACCGCCTTTGATTTTCAGTTCTTTTGTATCTTCAATGAAGCTGTTCAGTTTTACTGCAGATACCTTGACCTTAGGCAGCTTTTTATTCACTGTCAGTGTCAGTGTCTGATCAGAGGTATACGGCTCACCGTCAATAACCAATGTAATCGCAGACTTGTATTTGCTCTTGATTGTTTTCAGAACAGCACTATCGGTTGTTACGAACTCACTCTTAGGAATGATTTCCAAAGTCAGATCGTCATTTACCTTCAGATCGAAGATATTGGCAACTTTACGGTTGGTAAATTCTGCACTGTGAATCTTCGACTCTTCTTTTGGCTCTTCACCAGAAGAATTCGCCGGTGCGTTGAACGCATTCTGTTTCAGGGTCAACTGTACACGTACCGGTGTGTAGTTCGTTGAGAACAGAGATACTGTTGCTTTTCTGTCAATCAGACGTACACCCAGACTTCTCAGATCCTCGCGGATATTCTTTGTGATGACATCCACTCGGCAGCGTGCATAGTATTCTGCACCGGTTGCGTCTTTCACTGTTGCACGGACGTATGCGGTACCTTGTACTTCTCCGGCGGTAACGAGACCATCTTCTACACTGATAATCGGTGTCTCACCTTCAGCGTATGGCTCGTTAACATTGTTTTCTACACTCCAGCTTACCTCTACCGCACCGAATTTCTCGATATCCACAACAGAGAGCTGCAATGATTCACCGTGATCGAGAACAATGTATTCACGATCAAGTTTAATTCCTTCATCAAGGAATCTGTCTGCTGTAAGTTTGGAGAGAGCTTCTTCAGCCTTCAGCAGTTTCTCATAGTTCGTTACGAGATCTTTATTGCTTGCGTTTTCGTATGCTTGTCTTGCAGCTCTGATTACTGCTGCGCTGTCCAATGTAACCGGATCATCGATAGCATCAATCATACCCATGACAATTCCTGCATATGCCGCTTCTGCCTCGGTCAGTTTATCGATATTCTTGACCTGGGCTTTTTCACTGTCGCTGAGGACATCGAACGCGTCACGTGCTTTCTGGATTGCTTCTGCACTGTCGAGATTGACCGGTGTGCCGATCGCATCGATCAGAGCTTCTACATCCGATGCCTTAACAGCTTCTGCCAATGCTGCTTCGGCTGCTTCAAGCTTCGCAAGTTCCTTAACAAGTTCTTTCTCTTCATCACTCAAAGCATCATAAGCTTCACGGGCTGCTCTGACTGCTGAAGCACTATCGACGGTTACCGGTGTGCCAATCGCATTGATCAGTTCATCTACTGCTGCCGCTTTCTGTGCCTTGGCCAGATCTGCTTCTGCTGCTTCGAGAACTTCAAGCTTCTCTGCGTATTCCTTACCAAGATCACTCAGTGCGTCATATGTTGCACGAGCTGCTGCAACTGCTTCTGCACTTTCTGTTGTAACCGGTGTTCCGATTGCGTCAATCAATGCATCTGCTGCATCTGCTGCTGTCTTGGCATCACTTAATGTTGTTTCTGCCGCCACGAGGTCTGCCAGTTTCGTTACCTGTGCCTTTTCACCATCGGAAAGGGCATCATAAGCATTTCTGGCTCTCTCAACGGCTTCTTCGCCAGCTTTTGTCAGAGGCGAAGGAATTGCATCAATCAATGCTTCAACTGCTTCGGCACTCTGGATAGAAGCCAGTGTTTCTTCAGCATTCGTAAGTATGCTGTAGTTCGTTACTTTCTCTTTTTCTTCCTCACTCAATGCATCATAAGCTTCGCGTGCTGCAGTGATTCCTGCTTCACTCGTCGTTGTGACCGGATCATCAATTGCATCGATCAACGCTTCAACAGCCGCTACATTCTGTGCGGAAGCAAGTGCTGCTTCTGCTGCTTCAAGATCATCGATTCCGGTAACCTTAGCCTTTTCATCATCTGTCAAAGCTTCATATGCTGCACGAGCCGCCTGAATCGCCTCTGCACTTTCTGTAGTGATTGGTTCTTCAATTGCGTCGATTAACGCTTCAACAGCTGCTATCTTTTGTGCGGAAGCAAGTGCTGCTTCTGCTGCTTCAAGAACATCAAGTTTCTCAACAAACGGCTTGTTTTCATCTGCCAATGCTTCATATGCATCACGTGCCGCCTGGATTGCATCTGCACTCTCTGTTGTAATCGGGGTGCCGATTGCCTCAATGAGCGCATCTACTTCTGCTGCCACATTCTTTGTAGTATATGTTGAGATTCCATCAGCCACTGTTTCAACGGCCTCATATGGAGCTGTATTTGCTTCCACAGTAATTGCGTGTCCGTTTTTGGCAACCTTCAGAGTCTCATCAGCAGCAATCTTATAGGTTTCAGCCACATCACTCAGAAGTGTGATGACCTGACCATCTGCCGCCGCTGCAGCCTCCGCAAAGGTCACATACGGTGTACCATTTACACTTGCTTCAGCAGCAATCCACTTAGCATTGAGTGTAATGCTTACGATCACCGGATCATTGAAGTCATATTCCTGTCCGCTCAGTAACCATCCGCCAAACACATGATTTTCTTTCTTAGGATCTTCAGGAATATCTTCTGTCTTAATGGCAGTTTCTTTATCCAGAGTAACACTCTTGATTACGTCATCACCGTTCTTGAATGTTACAGTAACAAGCTGGATCCAGTTCAGTTCATAGACAGTATCTTTCAGTACTGTATCCACTACTGCCGGTGTCCACAGATTGTTTTCATCCAGATGATAACCTTCACGTGTAGGAGTGGTTCCTGTAAATGCTGGTGTATTCTCACCATACATTACTGTATTTCTCTGCAGGATGTTGCCCATTCCATCGGTATAGATGATCTGCTTTTCTGCACCCTGCCATGTCGCAACGTAAATCTTATCACCTTCAACGGTTTCTGTCAGTGCAGGTTCCCATCCGTTAAAGACATAGTTCTCCTTCTGAGGATCTGCCGGTGCTGTCAGCGGTTTCCCAAAGGTCTGTGTAGTTTTTGTTGGAACGCCATCCACCACAAAGGTGATCTGATATTCCCTAGCCGTCCATTGAGCTGTCAGTGTGATACTTTCCGTTACAGCAGATGTGAAATCATACTTCTCTTCACCCAGGTACCATCCGGCAAATGTATATCCTTCTTTCTCTGGATCTGAAGGTTTCTCTGCTGTCGCATTGTATTCAACAGTCTGTGCAGCTGTTTCTGTACCGCCATCTGCCTCGAATGTGACAGTGTACTTATTGATCTCATACTTCGCTGTCAGTGTGATATTTCCAGTTACTGCTGTGCTGAAATCATATTCTGTCTCTTCCAGATACCAACCGGTGAATGTATAGCCTGTCTTCTCCGGATCTGCAGGTTTCTCTGCTGTCGCATTGTATTCAACAGTCTGTGCAGCTGTTTCTGTACCTCCATCACTGTCGAATGTAACTGTGTACTTATTGATCTCATATTTCGCTGTCAGTGTGATATTCGCCTTGACTGCTGTACTGAAATCATATTCCGTTTCTCCCAGATACCAACCAGTGAATGTATAACCAGCTTTCTTCGGATCTGCAGGTTTCTCAACTGTTGCATTGTATTCAACAGTCTGTGCAGGAACTTCGTCTCCGCCATTCGAATCGAATGTGACTGTGTACTTGTTGATCTCCCACTTAGCAGTCAGCGTAATATTTCCGGTTACTGCAGAATCAAAGTCAAACATATTGTTACCATTGAACCAGCCAAGGAAGGTATAGCCTGTCTTCGTAGGTTCTGTAGGTTCAGTAACTTTACTATCACGATCGATGACTACTGTTGTGATATCGGAATCATCTTCAGCATTGTCCGCATTGAAGACTACTGTCACTTGTTGCTTCCAATTCAATTCATAAGTAACAACCCTGTTATTGCCAATGACGGTCTTCGTTACTGCAGGAGTCCAGAGATTTTCGTGATCTAACGTAAATCCTTCACGCTCCGGTAATTCACCGTCATATACAGGCGTAGGATCTCCGTATTTCGCATCATACTCTGCCAGGTTATTCCCTAATCCGTCAATATATATAACAATGCGAGGAGCACCTTCCCACTTTGCAGTAAGCGTGATTTCCTCTGTGATAGCCGTATTGAAATCAAACGCTGTCTCGCTGCCTTCAGCATACCAGCCAAGGAAGACATGGTTTGCTTTTGCAGGATCTGCCGGTTTGGCTATTGCTGTACCTCTTCCTACAGTAACAGTCGTGATGTCTGAATCATCGTCTTTGTTATCCGCATTGAAGGTAACGGTAAGTTCTTCTGTAAGTCTGTATCCGTTACCAGATTCGACCCACATGTATCCTGCCGGAGCTTCTTGTTCAAATGTACTTGCCTTGGTGATATTTACTTTCTCCGGAGTGCTTGCCATCGCAGCTGCTGCACTTCCATCCATGACGAGTTCGCCTGTAATCGTGCCGCTTGTCAATGTCAAAGCCATGCCATCCATAGCGTTATTAGCGCTGGCACTTATCTCAATATTGCCATTGATATGGCTGTCACCTTTTACTTCAATACCTACACTCGGATAACTTGAATTACGGCAGACATCAAACGCAAACAGTCCAGCCGGGTTCACATTGATTGTAGTGTCCTCAATGACTGTATTTCCATTGTTGTTGGACAATGTGTAGCCATACGCATAATTCGGATTATTCAGTGTCAGCGTCATTCCCTTCAGAGTCAGATTACTGTAGTTCTGCACCAGGAATAGAGCTTTTTCAGAGTAAATTGTTCCGTTCTTGAATGTGAGGTTGTTATCTTTTAACAACTGGAATGCCTGGGTTTCTGTACCTGTACTTCCGACCAGATTACCATCAACCGTATATGTATGATTGTTGAAATCAATTGTCAGACCAGTTGTGTATTTACCCTGCGGTACGACAATTCCGTTACCATTTGTATCTGCAAGTAATGTTACAGTATCTCCATCTTTCGCGGCTGCTACAGCCTCTTCCAATGTCTCGTACTTCGCATCGCCGATCTGTGCGACGTATTCTTTCGCTGTCAGTGTGCTCGTGCCGTCACCGTTGCTGACCCACTTGTAGTCTGCAGGAGCTTCTGCGGTGAAGCTGTCACTCTTCGTAACTGTTGCTTCTCCTGCTCCCTGTCCCATAACGATAGCACCATTCAGCGTACCGGAAGTAAGTTTCAGGCTTGCCGCACTAGTTCCAGTCTCTCCATAGTAGCTGACTTCTACGTTTCCGTTAATTGTGCTTGTTCCTGTTACCTCTACATTATTGCTGGCATATCCGCCCCAGCCACTGCATGCGTCAAACGCGAAGTCTCCTTCTTTTGCATTAATCGTCGTATCTTTGAAGACTGTACTTCCGTTATTCGTCGATACTACATATGCATTTGTTCCAGGCAGATGTGTGCCATCCAGGGTCACTCCATCCAGTGTCAGATTGCTGTAGTTCTGTACTAACATCAATACGCCGCTGTCTGCAGTACTGCTGATCGTTCCGTTCTTGATTGTGATGGTATTGTTCTTCTCAAGATGGAATCCCTGTGTCGCAGTTCCGGTTGATCCTACAGCCTGACCGGTGACCGTATAGGTATGTCCGTCAAGATCGATCACAATGTCCTTGCCGTCAGTCATTCCAACGAAGATACCTGCTCCGCTCACATCACTGAGCAACGTGATCGTTCCGCTCTTTGTGTCCGCTACTGCTTCCACCAGCGTTTCGTACTTTTTATCGCCAGACTGTGCGACATATTCTTTCGCTGTCAGTGTGCTCGTGCCGTCACCGTTGCTGACCCACTTGTAGTCTGCAGGAGCTTCTGCGGTGAAGCCGTCACTCTTTGTGACTGTTGCTTCTCCTGCTCCCCGTCCCATGACGATTGCACCATTCAGCGTACCTGAAGTAAGCGTCAGATTTGCCGCACTAGTTCCGTTTTCTCCGTAGTAACTGACTTCTACATCACCATTAATTACACTCGTGCCTGTCACTTCGACACTGTTGCCGGCATATCCGCCCCAGCCGCTGCACGCATCAAAAGCGAAATATCCGTCTTTCGTGTTGATCGTTGTATCCTTGATAACTGTATTTCCGTTATTTGTAGACAATACATATCCATTTGTGTCAGTCAGTTTTGTGCCGTCAAGAATTACATTATCCAGTGTCAGATCACTGTAATTCTGAATCAGCATCAATGCTTTCGAGGATGTGATCGTGCCATTCTTGAAGGTGACTTTATTATCCTTTAACAGCTGGAATGCCTGGGTCTCTGTACCGGCGCTTCCTACTGTATTGCCGTCTACTGTGTATGTATGACTGTCAAAGTTAATTGTTAATCCGTTGGGATACTTGCCCTGAGGTATGATAATTCCATTGCCGGAAGTGTCTTCAAGTAATGTGATAGTATCGCCATCTTTGGCAGCTGCTACAGCTTCCTCAAGAGTTTCATACTTCACATCACCAATCTGGACTTTGTATTCTTTGGCAACCAGTTTACCCTCAGCGTTCCACTTGTAGTCTGCAGGAGCGTCCTGGCTGAAGTCTGCCGCCTTCGTGATATTTACTTTCTCAGGCGTGTTAGCCATTGCAGTTTTGACTGATTCATCCAATACAAGATCGCCGTTGATTGTTCCGCTCGTTAATGTCAGAGCCATGCCATTCATTGCATCACTGCCACTGGCACTTATCTCGATATCACCATTGATCGTGCTGTTGCCTTTTAACTCAACACTGACACTCGGATAAGAGGAATAACGGCATACGTCAAACGCAAATCTGCCTGCTTCATTCGCATTGATTGTGGTGTCTTCAATAACGATGTTTCCGTTATTATTTGACAACGTGTAGGCATAGGCGTAATTCGGATTGTCCAGAGTCAGTGTCATTCCTTTTAAGGTCAGATCACTGTAGTTCTGCACCAACATCAGGGCTTTCGATGATGTAATCGTTCCGTTCTTGAATGTAATCTTATTATCTTTTAACAACTGGAATGCCTGTGTTTCTGTGCCTGTACTGCCGACCGTTGCGCCATCCATCGTATAGGTATGACTTGCAAAATCAATTGTCAGACCAGATGTGTATTTTCCTTCCGGAACAACAATTCCATTGCCATTTGTATCTGCCAGTAATGTTACAGTATCACCATCTTGCGCGGCTGCTACTGCTTCTTCCAAAGTTTCGTACTTCTTTGTGCCAACCTGTGCGACATATTCTTTTTTCACCAGTCTGCCGGCATCATTCCACTTGTAATCTTCAGGAACTGCCAGTTCAAGTGTGCTTGCCTTTGTAATATTCACCTTTTCCGGTGTCGCATCCATCGCTGCTGCCGCACTGCTATCTACAATGAGTTCACCGTTGATCGTTCCGCTCATTAACGTCAGAGCCATGCCGTCCATTGCGTCACTGCCACTGGCACTCAGCTCGATATTACCGTTGATCGTACTGTTTCCGGTTACAGTCACATTAACGCTTGGATAGCTTGAATAACGACATACGTCAAACGCAACTCCACCACCGGTGTTCTTGTTAATTGTAGTGTCATCGATGACAATGTTTCCGTTGTTATTGGAAAGTGTATAGCCAGATGCATAATTGTCATTAGTCAGACTCAGTGTCATTCCTTTTAAGGTCAGATTACTGTAGTTCTGTACCAGGAACAATGCCTTCGCAGATGTAATCGATCCATTCTTGAATGTGATCTTGTTATCTTTTAATAACTGGAATGCCTGGGTCTCTGTACCTGGGCTGCCAACCAGTTTGCCATCAACTGTATATGTATGATCGTTGAAATCAATTGTCAGTCCGTTTGTATACTTGCCCTGCGGTACAACGATACCATTGCCGGCTATATCTTCCAGTAATGTGACAGTATCACCATCTTTGGCTGCTGCTACAGCTTCCTCAAGAGTTTCATACTTCACATTGCCAATCTGGACTTTGTATTCCTTGGCGACCAGTCTGCCCTCCGCATTCCACTTGTAGTCTGCAGGTGCTTCCTGGCTGAAGTCTGCCGCTTTCGTGATATTTACTTTTTCCGGTGTGTTAGCCATTGCGGTTTTAGCTGTTTCATCCAGCACAAGATCGCCATTAATCTTTCCGCCTGTTAGCGTCAAAGCCATGCCATCCATTGCGTCACTGCCGCTGGCACTGATTTCGACATTACCATTAATTTCACTATTACCCTTAACTTCAACACTTACACTCGGATAAGTTGCATAACGGCACACGTCAAATGCAAAGCCGCCTGCCGGATTAGCGTTAATCGTACTGTTATTAATGACGATATGCCCGTTGTTGTTCGACAGTGTATATAACCCGGCGTAGTTTGGATTATTTAAGGTGAGAGTCATGCCTTCCAAAGTCAGATTACTGTAGTTCTGGACCAGCATCAGAGCTTTCGCAGATTCAAGCTTACCGTTTTTCAGTGTGATGGTATTATCCATCAATAACTGGAATGCCTGCGTTTCTGTTCCGGCACTTCCAACCATCGTACCGTCCATTGTATAGGTATGACCTGCAAAGTCGATTGTTAATCCGTTGGGATACTTACCCTGAGGAACCTGAATACCATTTCCTGAGATGTTTTCCAGTAATGTAACAGTTTCACCATCTTTGGCAGCTGCTACTGCTTCCTCAAGAGTTTCATACTTCACATTGCCAATCTGGACTTTGTATTCCTTAGCGACCAGTCTGCCCTCTGCGTTCCACTTGTAGTCTGCAGGAGCATCCTGTTCAAATGTACTTGCCTTAGTAACATTTACCTTCTCCTGTGTAGCTTTCATTGCAGCTGCTGCACTAGGATCCATCACCAGGTTACCGTTGATCGTTCCACTCGTTAATGTCAGAGCCATGCCTTCTTTTGCATCACCGTCACTGGCGCTTAATTCGATATCACCGTTGATCGTACTGTTGCCTTTTAGCTCAACACTGACACTCGGATAAGAGGAATAACGGCATACGTCAAACGCAAATCCACCGCCTGTATTCTTGTTGATCGTTGTGTTATTGATCACAATATTTCCATTATTGTTGGACAGTGTATATCCGCTGTGATAACTATCATTTGTCAGGCTCAGTGTCATTCCTTCCAGGGTCAGATCACTGTAGTTCTGCACCAACATCAGCGCTTTCGATGAAGTAATCGTTCCGTTCTTAAATGTGATCTTGTTACCCATTAACAGCTGGAATGCCTGCGTCTCTGTACCTGTGCTTCCAACTGTGTTTCCGTCAACCGTATATGTATGATTATTAAAATCAATTGTCAGACCATTAGTGTACTTATCTTGCGGGACAACGATTCCATTTCCGGCACAGTCTGCCAATAATGTGACAGTCTCTCCGTCTTTTGCGGTTGCTACAGCCTCCTCAAGAGTTTCGTACTTCACATCGCCAATCTGGACTTTGTATTCCTTGGCGACCAGTCTGCCCTCTGCGTTCCACTTATATCCTTCCGGAGACGGCTGGTTGAAGTCTGCCGCTTTGGTAATATTAACTTTTTCCGGAGTGGTTGCCATTGCAGTTGCTGCACTAGGATCAATCACTAGGTTACCGTCGATCGTTCCGCTCGTTAAAGTTAAGCCAATACCGTTCTTCGCATCATTTCCTGATGCACTAATCTCGATATTACCTTCAATCTTACTGTTGCCGGTAACTTCTACATTTACACTCGGGTAAACATCATATCGGCAAACGTCAAAGGCAACTCCACCACCTGTATTCTTTTTGATCGTGGTGTCATCAATGACGATATTTCCATTATTATTAGACAGTGTATATCCGCTGTGATAACTATCATTTGTCAGACTCAGCGTCATTCCTTTTAACGTCAGGTTACTGTAGTTCTGTACCAGGAACAGAGCTTTCGCAGATGTGATCGTTCCGTTCTTGAATGTGAGGTTGTTATCTTTTAATAACTGGAATGCCTGGGTTTCTGTACCTGTGCTTCCGACCAGATTACCATCAACCGTATATGTATGATTGTTGAAGTCGATCGTCAGACCAGTTGTGTATTTACCCTGCGGTACGACAATTCCGTTACCATTTGTATCTGCAAGTAATGTTACAGTATCTCCGTCTTGTGCAGCTGCTACTGCTGCTTCGAGAGTCTTATACTTCTGCTCTCCAATCTGTGCTACAAAGAATTCAACAAGTCTTCCGTTCTCATTCCATGTATATCCTACCGGAGCTGCCTGATTGAAGTCTGCCGCCTTGGTAATATTTACTTTCTCCGGAGTGCTTGCCATTGCAGCTCCTGCACTTTCATCCATGACGAGTTCGCCTGTAATTGTGCCACTAGTCAATGTCAAAGCCATACCGTCCATAGCGTTATTACCGCTGGCACTTATCTCAACATTGCCATTGATATGGCTGTCACCTTTTACTTCAACACTTACACTCGGATAAACATCATACCGGCATACATCAAACGCAAACAATCCAACCGGGTTCACATTGATTGTAGTGTCCTCAATGACTGTATTTCCGTTATTGTTGGACAATGTGTAGCCATACGCATAATTCGGATTATTCAGTGTCAGCGTCATTCCCTTCAAAGTCAGATTACTGTAGTTCTGCACCAGGAATAGAGCTTTTTCAGAGTAGATTGTTCCGTTCTTGAATGTGATGTTGTTATCTTTTAACAACTGGAACGCCTGGGTTTCTGTACCTGTACTTCCAACCAGATTACCATCAACCGTATATGTATGGTTATTGAAGTCAATCGTTAGACCAGTTGTGTATTTACCCTGCGGTACGACAATTCCGTTACCATTTGTATCCGCCAGTAAAGTTACAGTCTCACCATCCTGTGCTGCTGCTACAGCCTCTTCCAGACTCTCGTACTTCTTATCACCAGACTGTGCGACAAACTCCCCAACACGTACAACGAATACTCCATCCTTTTTTTCAACCACATAATCTTCAGCAAGGAGATTCTCATCAGGTTTTGTATTGAATGTTCCGCCGGAAATGGCAAAAGTGTTTTCCCCAGCATTTGTAACAAATTGAGCATCACCGTTCAGAGTTACATTGTTTCCTTCACCAAGTGTAACAGTGCAATTCGCAGCATTTGTCAGGTCAAGCTTCTGGAAGCTTGCGATAGACTGTGTATTAGCCGCACCATTAACATCTATGGTAGACCCAGTGATGTTAACAGTTACATTATCATCCTCAATCTTTACAAGACTGAACGCATTGCTATACCCGGCAATGTTATTGACGCTAATTAAATTACTGTCGGTAACCGTAACAACCGATCCGGCAGATCCTGCTGAGTTATCCGCTCCTTTCAGATTCAGATTAGCCCAGCCTTTGATCGTACTGTTGGTGATAGTCAGGTTCACCGGGTTAAATGTAGTAATTGCATAACCTTTATTAGCAGTTTCAACAGCGGTGATCGTACTGTCGGTGATCGTTATCGTAGCAGGATCACTCTGTTTGCCGCCAATTGTTAAAGGCTGCAGATAACCAGTATATGAACTATCTGCAGTTGTCAGAGTCACATGATCAAGAGTCAGACTTCCAATCTTACCGCGGGTATCAATAACCCTGCCGTTTTCATTTCCGACATTCCTGATTGTCACATTCTTAAATGTTACATCGATATTACTGCTGACGCCCCCGACACCGATACCGCGGCCTTTAACCGTCAGTGTTCCTCCGGCGCCCTCAACTGTCAGGTTTTTATTGATCCACAGATTAAACCGTGCATCTCTGGTGTACATTGTTCCGGTCGCATCAACATTGCCAAGCAGTGTGACTGTGTCGCCATCGCTTGCCGCATCAAATGCTGCCTGTAATGTTTCGTACTTTGCGTCCCCGATTTGAGCAACATAAACAGTTGTCTCTCCGTTGTTCTGAGGATCCTCTGCCGGAGTTTCATCATTCGCAAAGAGAGTTGTTTCTTCTTCAGTTTCCTCGCTGACTGTTCCCTCTTCGCTCTCTTCCAGGGCAGTTCCTTCCTCTTCACTCTGAGCCGGTTCTTCTTCCTCAACAACAAAATCCGAAGTATCTTCGGTCATCTCGGATTCCGCAGTCTCCTCAGGTTCATCCGGCTGAACTTCCGCTTCCCCGGTTTGTTCCTCAGATTCCCCTGCAGAGATCTCCGTCTCTTGTTCTTCATTGTCGGTTACAGTTTTTGTGTCTGTAACTTCTTCATCGGCTGTGTACTCTTCGTCAGGTGTTATCACCTCGGTAACATCCTGTCCGTCTGCACCGTCGATTTCTTCAGCATAAACTCTGATTGATTCTGTCCCGATGCCGTTAAACAGCATGACAAAAGACAGCATCACAATCAAAAAGCGCCTCATCATCTTTCCTCCTTCATGCATGGTGTCCATATACTACAAGCAGATACAATTGCTAGTGCGATTATTATATCACTGTTTAACACTCTATATACATATTAAAAAAGGGTACAAGTGCGTTCAGTTTCACTCGTACCCTTTGTTTGTTTTTGGAATGTCGCAGACAAACCGTTTATATTTTATGCGTTATATTTTCGAAAATATTTTTTTATTTGAACGTGTTCAGAAATATGTCTGTTGTTGTTTATCCCTGTTCCTTCGATCTGTCTCTGCAGGTATAGACTTTTGTTCCGGTGCAGGTATAGACGGCAGTTGCTTTTTCCTTGAAGGTTCTGCTTTCTTTCTTGGAATCCAGATAAGTGAATTCTCCTTCTTCAATCTTGAAGATCGTCATATCGGCTTTCATTCCTTCGTGGATGTCCGTTTCCTTACCCTTGAGTCCCTGTAATCTTACCGGCTCGGCAATTGCCTTGTTCAGAATCCACCACCAGGGCTTGTTTGTCAGACCTCTTACCTTGGTCAGGATCACGCCCATATTGAATACCGGGCCGTTGATGTTGCCGCCGTGCAGGTCGGTAGAGATCGTGTCGGTAAAGAAACCCGCTTTCCAGGCTGCTTCCGCTGTGTCATAACTATATGCGTTTGTACCGTGGGAGAGATCAAAGATGACTCCTCTTTCTCTGGCATCCAGTACACACTGCTTGATCTTGCCGTCCTCATCAACCACTTTCATCACATCGCTGTTGCCCGCAAGCGTATGGCAGAGTACATCACCTTTCTTCATGTAGGTGAGCAGTTTCTCGATACCGATACGGCTTCTCGGTGCATGTACGGCAATCGTCATATGCAGTTCGTCTGCCAGGGATCTCAGCTGTTCCATGACATATACCGGGTCAAAGCAGAACTTGTCATCGATACGTGCTTTCAGGCCGACCAATTCATCTCTGTACTTGTTGGCCATGGCAATTACGGCTTCTCTGTCGATATCATCCGGTGAGTCAAAGTCCGTGCGATTCGGTGTTCCGCCGCATCCCCTGCGCGAGATATGCAGGTAGGACATAAAGCGCAGATCAGAACGCCAGAGTAATTCTTTCCGGAATTCCTCGTAATTCTCCGGTCCCATGGAGCCAAGATCCAGCGCATAAGTTATACCCTGGCGCAGAAGATCATCCAGCGGGTTGATCCCGAAGTTCGCAAAGTGGCAGTGAGAGTCCAGCCAGCCGACACACACATACGCGCCTTCCGCGTCAATGACCTCAGCACCGGCAGCTTCAATATTTTCCGCAATCTTTGTGACAATACCATCTTCCACAAGGATATCCGCATGTTTTTCTTCTCCGTTGAGGATGGAGAGGAGTGTTCCGTTCTTGATCAGATATTTATCAAGCATATCTATGTAGTCCTTTCTTGTTTATAAAGAATTCCGGAAGAAATCTTCCGGAATCATTTTGTCTTACTTTTCAATCCTGCAGACCGTAACGTTTCCGTTCTCGTCTTTGGAATAACCGTACCAGACACCTGTCTCCGGGGTCAGGAATGTTGTTTCCTGTCCTGCTTCGTCGCAGCAGGCCGCAAACTTTTCCGCCATCTTGTCCAGTTCATCATAGGAGAAGTGCTGCTGGTGTTCAGGGACAGCGGTCTTTGCCTTGACTTCCGCAATGAATCTGCCCATCGGACCGCAGTCAGGATTTCTTCTGTTTCCGCCGAAACTTGCGCCGGCCACCTGGTACATAAACAGATCCGGCTGAGCGTCACGATAGAAGTACTTTCTGGTCTCATAACCGATACCATCTGCGCCCATCTGGGAATTCCACAGCAGGATGGTAAAGCCTTCCTCCGTAGTAATCTTGAGATTCATCAGTTCACGTTCATAGATCCATTTCCAGATCTTGAAGAAGTCTACATTTCCGTTTTCATCTTCATACAGTCTGCCGTTGGGATCTACACCGGCACGCTTGAGAGGATTAACTGCTCTTCCGATGTTGTGGTTGGAACGGCATGTCTCAATGGTAACACCGTCAAACTCAAACATGTCATGAGCGCCTGCTTCGGTGAAGTAATGAGAGAAGTAGTCTACATTCTGGTCCACGATCACGGAAGGAATCGTATGTTCAGGAATGATGATATGCGCATCCGGATACTTTTCCAGTACTTCCGCAAGATTTCCTGTGTGGTCAAAATGTCCGTGGGTAAGCAGAATCACATCTGCACCGTTTACCCATTCTCCGGCAGGAAGATCTGTCGGTGTATATTTATATTCATTGTGGGCATCGTTGGGATCATCAAAGTAAGGATCCATAACGATCGTCTTTCCGTTGGGCAGTACAAACTCATAGAAGTTTACACCACTCCATCTGAGCTTCACCAGCACGCTTGGATCATTCCACTGTTTTACCGGCAATGCCGCTCTGTCAAATACTTTAGAACTCATAACTTTACTCCTTTTTATTCATATCAGAGATCCTGCTTGTCCAGCCAGGTGATGACCAGATCCGCAATCTCCAGGTTATTCTTTTCCAGCATCATCATGTGTCCGTTGCCGTGTATACCTGCTTCTTCCAGACGGATGAAGTCGTGCTGTACACCGCACTGATTCAGCAGATAAGACACCAGATGATCGCTCTGTGCGTGATAGGATGCTTCACTTGTGATCAGTAAGATTGGTACTCCCGCAAGCCTGGGAAGCTTTCTGGCAGGTTTTTTCATCACCCACCCGTCAGGAATATTTTCTCTGTCTGATTTAAGCAGTTCCAGTTCGAAGTCTTCCGGTGAATTGACCGGAGGTTCGTAGTGCAGCGGTACACTTGCCAGACCGTAATCCCGGGCAGCAGGTTTCGTCAGGTCTCTGGAGAACGGAGGGGCCGTCGGTTCCAGCGATACGATTCCTTTTACGTATTCCGGATAATAATCTCTCAGAAGCCATCCGAAGGGTCCTGCCTGGGAATGTGTGATCAGGATCGCAGGTCCGGTCTTTTCCAGCAGTTCTTTGCCTGCCTGCAGTACCAGTTCCTGCGAAGTCTTGTTGGAAGGCAGATATTCCACCTGGGATTGGAGAAACTGTCTGGATATCTCACTGTTCAGATCTTCTCCTTCCCCGGGCCACTGCGTATGTAGTTTTGCCTGAGGCCATCTTCCCGCTGCGGTCATAAAGCGGTTCTGAAGTGCTTCCGCGGTATGATGCATTGTCGGTCCGTTGACCTGTGGATGCCAGGCAGAGCGTGCTCTTGCGGGCTGTTCTGCCAGATATACAACATACCCCTGAGAGACGAAGTAATCTGCCCAGCCCATGCGTCCGTCCGGTGTAATCAGCCAGTTGACGTTGGTCTGACCGGCACCGTGGAACATGATTACAGGGTATGGATGACGGATTTCATACGGCACATAGACTTCCACAAACATCTGATTTGCGTAGTAATGGTCGCTGCCTTCTCCGTGCAGGGAACCTCCGACATAGAAGATTCCTTTCTCTTTGACAAATGACTGGTCAATCAGGGGTATATTCATTGTGTACTCCTTAGAAACAAGGGATAAGTGTCATGGTGATGAGTACGGAAGCGATACAGATGATCAGGGAAGGTAACCAGCCCATCTTGAGCAGGTCTTTCTGGTCGTATCCGCCGAAGCCCATCATCAGAGGTACAGTTGCGGTTGCGGAAGGTGTCAGGAACGCGGTC
>JAFWFE010000022.1 GCA_017512555.1 Solobacterium sp.
ACTGGAGATTGAAGACCCGTTTACGGGTAATAAGAGATAGAGTGCTCGCGCAGACCACATTTGCGCTGTAAGGCGCAGCTCTGAGAGCAGGGCTATGCCCGCATATGTAAAACCACCGGCTAAGCCGGTGGATATTTATTTGTTTAGTGCCGGGTAATTGACAAACTGGTATAATGAATACTAGTTATTAATAACTAACCGAGGTGCAGTATGAGTTCGAGAAAGACCAAGATGGCAGAGATGCCGATGCCAAGACTTGTGCTGGATATGGGATTTCCTCTGATGTTCTCCCTGCTGATCCAGTCTCTCTACAATATCGTTGACAGTATCTACGTATCACGGGTATCGGAGAAGGCGCTGACAGCTACTTCTCTGGCTTTTCCTGTTCAACATCTGATGATCGCCATATCCGTAGGTCTTTCTGTAGGTCTTAACGCTGTCATGGCAAGATCTGCCGGTTCCGGTAATAACAAACGGGCAGGGAATGTCGCAACTGAAGGCTTAGTGATCGCTCTTGGTATATCTCTGGTCTTTGCGGTGCTGTCATTACTGCTGACACAGCGGGTCTCTGCCGGAATGACCGATGATCCGGAAACAGCTGCCATGACTGCCTCCTACATGGGTATATGCGTCCTGTTCAGCCAGGGGATCTTCGTAGAGAAAGTAGCCCAGAGAACACTTACAGCCGTAGGTCTTTCCCGCTGGTCGATGTATTCCCAGCTTACCGCTGCTATCTCCAATATCATCCTGGATCCGGTCCTGATCTTCGGCATGTTCGGCTTGCCGGCACTGGGTATCACCGGAGCAGCGATCGCCACCGTGGCGGGACAGTGGCTCGGGGCAGTGATCGCGGTATGGGCAAATATACGTTTCAATACCCAGATCCGTTTCTCTTTCCGTGATCTGCACTTTGAGCACGAAGATCTGCAGGACGTTCTGCGGATAGGTATGCCGACGATGATCACACAGTCTCTCGGCAGTCTCATGACCGCACTTGTGAACGGGATCCTGATCACGTTCTCTTCGACAGCTGTGGCTTTCTTCGGTGTCTACTACCGTCTGCAGAACTTCGTGTATATGCCGGTTAACGGACTAGGACAGGCAGTATTGCCGATTGCAGCCTTCAGTTACGGGGCTTGTAATAAAGCGCGTCTGAAGGAACTCTGGAACGTGGGCATACGCTACGCCGTACTGTTTACACTGGCAGGTATTTTGATCTTTGAGCTGTTCCCGGCACCGTTGCTGAAGTTGTTCAATGCGAGTGAAGAGATGCTGGCGATCGGCGTACCTGCACTGCGTATCATTGCGGTCATCTTCCCGTTTGCGGCATTCACGTATATCAGCGGCTATTACAGTTCGGGGCTTGGTAATGCGATGGTTAACCTGATCGGGGGAATGCTCCGGCAGGTGGTCGTGCTTGTGCCGTTAGTATGGATCTTTGCAAATTTCTTCGGTATGCATACCGTCTGGTACGCATTCTGGATCGCTGAACTCAGTGCTTGTTTATACTGTTATCTCTGTGTAAAAAGAGAAAAAGCACGGAAAGTCGAAATCCTTCCCGAATAACCAGATAAAAAAAGCGTGCAGAACACGCTTAGAGAATCAGCACGGGAAAACCCAGGTGCTTTCGTCAGAAAAAGAATCTGTACGAGGGTCATTCCTGTTTTTCAAAGTTCAGTGTCACAAATCCGAATACTCTGGTCTTCAGGATTCCATTATCCTCGGTGAGCTTCAGATCGGACTTGCCGTCGAGGAATACACCGTAGTGGGTTTCTTTCCACGTATACTCTCTGGTTTCATCCGGGGATGTGTACGTTGCGGTACCGTCAGAGTTCAGCGTAAGGATGTTTTCAACGGTAAGTGCTTCTGTCCTGCCCAGTAAGGATACGGAAACACCTTTCCATACGCCAAGATATTTACTGCTGGATAAATCTGCCATGAATGATTATCTCCTTCTGTTCTTTAATCCTATTTTACTTGTTTGCGGTACAGCAAATCAATTTATATGCGTACTGTGTATGCGTATATATCCATGAATAAACAATTGATGTTAGAAACCTATAACTGTTATAATCCTTATTAAGTAAAGAGGTATGACAATGAATAAAGAAAGAGCTTGGAAATTATTGAATGAGATCAGTTTTGTGCGTATTTCCGGATCGGATGATGAGAAGAGAGCAGCGGAGATCTTCCTGAAAGTATGTCAGGATGCTGGTGTTCCTGCGGTCATTGAGGAATTTGAGATTGAGGGTGCGGAAATCAGTAAAGTCAGTCTGGAAGTTCTGGAACCGGAATATCGTGAATATCCTGTGATTGGTATCGGGAAGACAGCGAGTACACCGGATGAGGGTATCGTCGGTGGTTTCAAGTATATTGAGAACGGTATGGATGCCAACCTGACGGATATTGAAGGTAAGATCGTCATGGTACAGGGCAGAGTAATGCCGGATCTGGTGAAGAAGTTAAAAGAGAAGGGTGCCCTGGGGTATATCCTGCTGGCAGGGAATATCTATGAAGAAGATAGTATTCGTCATGAACTGCGTCCTTCCAATGCGTTTGGGCCTTCCCAGGAGATTCCCGGAATCAAGATCCATATGTGTGACGCGGAAGAACTGATTCGTTCTCATCCGGAAAAAGTACGTCTTGTGTTAAAGACAGAGGAAGTTAAAGGTACTTCCAGAAATGTTGTGGCGACGATTGAAGGTACAGATCTGAAGAATGAGGTTGTCGCGTTCAGTGGTCATTACGACTCTGTTCCGTATTCTCCGGGTGCGTGGGATAACGGCACCGGTGCGGTAACCGTCATTGAACTGATGCATTACTTCAATGAACATCGTCCCAGAAGAACGATGAAGTTTATCTGCTGCGGTAGTGAAGAGATTGGTCTTGTCGGTTCCCGTAAGTATTGTGAACAGCACAAGGATGAACTGAAGGATTATATCTTTGAAATCAACTTTGATATGACCGGTGTTACCCTTGGTTATGAACATGTATGTTGTTCCTGCAGTGAGGAGACCATGCATGTGATTGAGCATCTGGCAAAGGTGGAAGGCTTCCCTCTGAATGCGGAATTAGGCATGTATGCGTCTGATTCCAGCAGTTTCGCGAGTGCCGGCGTACCGTCCTGTACATTTGCGAGATTAGCTCCGAGAGGTGGCGCGGAGATCCACAATCACCATGACACCATGGATCGTCTGGACCCGGATTCCTTCATGACAACCCTGGGCTTTGCGGCGAAGTTTGGTGAACAGATCGGCAATGCGGCCGTCAATCCGGTACCTCGTAAGTTTGCGGAGAAAGTCGAAAAACAGATTGAAGAAAGAAAAAAGATGTTTGCGATGAGAGAAGGCAAACCGGAAGAGGCTAAGGAAGAGAAGAAACCTGCGCGTAAACCGAGAAAGAAGAAAGCAGAAAAGAGCGAATAACCAAGTCAGGCAGGAGAAATTCTCCTGCTTTTCTTGTATACTGCAGATGATGAACCTGTGTTTTGAACATGTACCGGAGATGTATGGTTATTTCCATCTGGCAATGCTTGTGGTAATCAGTATTGCGGGTTTTCTTGTGTGGAGGATCAGCCGGGGATATTCTGAACAGGGAATGATCCGTGGGATTGGTATTCTCGGATGGATCATGGTTGTGCTGGAAGTATTCAAGCAGTGGTATTGCGTGACGGTAGTGAATCACGGGGTGGTATCCCTGTGGTATCTGCCTTGGCAGTTATGTTCCATCGCGATGTATGCCGCATCCCTGTTGCCGTTTCTTGGGGAACAGAGACAGAATACCGTGTTGTCCTTCCTGGCTACATATTCGTTTATGGCAGCAATCCTGGCTTTGTTGTATCCGCAGGATATGTTACGGATACAGGTGTTACTGACCATACACGGGTTCTTGTACCATGGAATGATGATTCTGGAGAGTGTACTGGCTTTACGCGTCCTGCAGAAGCGTATGTGTATCGATATACGCGGAAGTATGGGGTTATTCCTGGGGTGTGCGGGGGTAGCGGAAATACTGAATCTCTGCGCGTATGGATTCTTTCCTGCCCTGGAACAGCCGAATCTGTTCTATATTTCTCCGTATATGCCGGTGAGTCAGCCGGTATTTGCGGATATTGCGAGAGTATTGGGGGTATTTCCGGAGATCGTGATTTATCTTGGGATGATCATCTTTGGCAATTCTCTGCTATCTTTCGTGTTTGATAAAACGATCTTGGGGAAATCGTATTATAATTCTAGTCATGAATAGTTTATTGGTGGCGGTAAACGCAATCTTACCGATTACGGTATTGATCCTTCTGGGTATTCTTATCCGGAGGAAAGGATATGTGACACAGAAGTCTTTTAAAGAGTTCAACTGGGTCGTCTTTCATATTACCCTTCCTCTGAATGTCTTCATGAATATTGTTCAGGCAGATCTTAGTACGATTGTGGATCTCCGCCTGAGCGTATATTGTTTTGGAATCGTCATGGGCTTTTGTTTGTTGGCGATGTTCTTCCTGAGGAATGTCAAGATTGACGAAAAGAAAAAGGGTGTCATTGTACAGTGCATGTTCCGTTCGAATTACGTGATTCTCGGGATACCGATCGTACAGAGTATCTACGGTGACGGCAGTCTGGGACTTCCTTCGTTTCTTGCGGCATGGACGGTACCGTTCTTCAACTTCCTCGCGATTCTGGTGCTGGAGCACTATTCCGGGGAACATGCAGATCTGAAACATACTGCCTTGAGGATCTTGAAGAATCCTCTGATCATTGCCAGTATTCTGGGAATTGCAGTTCAAATTACAGGATTGACTCTGCCGGGTATCCTGAAGAATGTACTGAGTACGATAAACAAGATGAATACACCTCTGGCATTGTTTGTGATGGGTGGATTATTTGAGTTCCGTTCATTACGTGAGAATATGAAGTTACTTAGTGTGATCACGGTATTCCGTCTGATCGTTGTGCCTCTGGCTGGTCTTACCGGGGCGATCCTCATGGGTTATCGTGATGTGGCATTGGTCAGTCTGCTGGTATTGCTTGGCGGACCGGTAGCCGTCAGTTCTTACGCGATGACGGTGGAGATGCACTGTGACGGGGAATTACAGGCACAGAGTATCCTTGCGACAACGCTCTTCGTATTACCGATGTTTATGTTCTTTATTACGGTCATGGGTCAGCTGGGTTATCTGTAGGATTTATACAGGAGTATAATAGAGATAGAAATCTGGAGGTAGTATTATGGCAAATTCAGTAATTGATATTGATAAAGCGAAAGAGATTCTTGACAGTGGTATTGATCAGGCAACAGATGTACTGAAGAGTAATGAACAGGTATCCAGAGTACTGGAACAGGTACAGGCAAAAGTAAAAGAAGTACCGATGCTGGAATCTGCGGTAAAGGATTTCCCGGTGATGGTATCCATGGTGAAGAGTTATGCGACCAAGGAGTATGCGGCAGTATCCCCGAAGGTAGTAGCCACGATCGTCAGCGCATTCTTGTATCTGGTAAAGAGAAAAGATCTGATTCCGGATAATCTCCCGATTCTGGGTCAGTTGGATGATATCGCTGTTGTAGTATTGGCGCTGAATTTCGTACAGCCTGAGATCAACGCATTCCGTGAATGGAAAGCAGCACAGGTCAAGGAAACTACAGAAGCGTAATTCTCTGCTGAAACAGGAATAGACAAGAACAGGAAGATTTCTTCCTGTTTTTTTTGGCGAAAGAAAGTGTATAATGCGTAATGCGAATAGTATCAGGAGAAGAAGTATGGCAGACAGATTTGACGCAAAATATTTAAAAGATGTAGATTCCATGCATTTCATTATGCCCTTTATGTTTCCTAACAGGTGTGACAACGAGACATTTTTCAGTTTCAGAATTGATCTGACACCCTTGAATGAGTATATCCAGAAGAAGAATTCCACAAATCCGGAATATAAATACAACATGTTTCAGTGTATGATCGCAGCTGCGCTGAAAACCATCACACTACGTTCCAAACTATCCATCTTCATTCACAACCGGAAGATGTACAAGCGTAATGAAGTCAGTGCCGCGTTTACGGTAAAACAGGTATTCAGCGATGACGGTGGTGAAGTACTGGCATTTATCCACAGTAAGCCAGAATGGACCATTGATGACCTTCATAACGAGATCCACAGACAACTGATCAAACTGAAGAACAAGAACTACGTGGATGAATCCACCGGATTCATGGATAAGTTCAATGCTTTGCCGAAATGGATTTCAAGACCGGCACTGGATATCGTCTGTAAGATGGAAAAGAAGGGGCTGATTCCGCCTGCTTTGGTAGAAACAGATCCGTATCATTCTACGGTAAACTTTGCGAATCTGGGGTCTATAGGACTTCCGAGCGGTTATCATCACCTGACCAACTGGGGTACAACATCCATGTTTATCGTCATCGGTAAAATGGGAAGAATGCCTTTCTATGAGAATGATGAAGTAGTATTCCGTGACGGGGTGGAAATCAATATCACCATGGATGAACGAATCGCGGATGGTTATTACTTCTCCAAGTCCATGAAGATGATGCAGTACTTTATCTCTCATCCGGAATTGTTAGACCGGCCGTTTAACGAAAAGCTGGATGATGAAATCTATTCGAAGATATAAATACCGTACAAAAGCCTATTGATTAATCATAACAAGAAGTGATTTGACATAATAAATTACTTCTTTTATTATTAAATCAAAGAAACAAAGAAACAAGGAAACAACGAAAAGGAGGGTAATAAGATGTCCAAATCGTATGAACAAAAAAGAGTAAGAATATCTTCAAAAAGACAATTTACTATACCTCAAAAGTTTTTTATAGAACTGGGATTTGATAAAGAAGCTATCTGTTCTGTAAAAGATGGAGCATTGATTGTCATTCCTTCCCGGTATATCTCATCAGGAGAATTTGCGGAAGAAATACTATCTGATCTAGTTCGTGAGGGATTTAGTGGTGAAGAACTGATTAAAGAGTTCAAAAGCAGACAGGCACAAATCCGTCCTGCAATTGAGAGTTTACTAAAATCTGCTAAAGAGGCAGCAGAGGGAAATGGAGAATACTATTCTTACGATGATATTTTCTCTTCGGAGGAAGACTAATGGCGATATTACGCATCCTTCCTCCTGCAGCAAAATATCTGAAAGAAATAAAAGACAAGAAATTGAAAAGTCTATACAGTTTGGCAATTAAGAATATTCTTGAAGATCCTGAAATAGGAAAGAAGGAAAAAGGAGACTTGAACGGTATTCGTGGTTATGACATCTATTACAACCGAACAAATTACGAACTGGCTTATACAATTGAATATGTAAAGAATACAGAAAATGGTATAGACGACATTGTGGTTGTAATATTGGCAGGCACCAGAGAGAAATTTTATGAACAGTTGAAACGTTATTGGTTATAGAAACCAACGCAAACCAAAAGAATTCTGAAAGGAAGATGAACATGCTGGCTTTGAATGATATTTACGAACCGGAAGATGATGAAGAATACGACCGGGTGATAAGTACACTGAGGAAAGAACTGAAAGAGTATTACGGTTCTGCCATGGGTGTACATCCCGGACTTGCGGTGATCAAACTTGGTGAGATTGAATCCATGTCTGATGATGAGATCCAGGAAGAAGCCGTAAAAGCCGGACTGGCTACCTGGAAGTAATCCTTCATAAGTTATACTAATCTGTAAAAGCCTTGTGAGAGTATATACTCCACAGGGCTTTTTTTTATCGTCATGAATTCTGAGTACAGTGGTTTACCTGTGATGTGATATTCTTTATCTGTATAGAAAGAAGGTCTTCTATGAAAGCAACCTATAAGTATGATCATTACTACAACTACCAGGAGATTACAGATATTCTGCACGAATACGCCGATAAATATCCAAAGTATACCCGTCTTACCTCCATCGGAAAAACGACAGAGGAAAGAGAGATGTGGGTGCTCGCTGTCACAGACACAACAACCGGAGAATATGACGAAAAACCCGGATATCTGGCAATAGGTCATGTGCATGCCGGAGAAGTCACAGGCAGTATGTGTGCGATGTATCTGGCAGATACGCTGCTCAGTAATCTGGAAGATGAAACTGTGGCGGCACTGCTGAAGAACTCTACTTTCTACATCATGCCGAGACCTGTCGCAGACGGAGCCGAATTCTATCTGACACATCCGGATATGATCCGCAGTATCAATATCCCTTATCCGTTTGAAACGGAGATGCCGGGACTTGTTCCCTCAGATATCGATGGTGACGGTGTGATCCGCAATATGCTCATCAAGACACCGTTTGGTCTATGGAAAAAAGACCCTAAGGACAAACGTATGCTCATCCGCAGACAGGCAGATGAAACCACCGGAGATTTCTACAATGTGTACAGTGAAGGTCTGATCAATGAGTATGACGGTGTTAAAATAAAGAGTGCTCCTTCAAAGTACGGGCTGGATCTTAACCGCAACTATCCGATGAACTGGAACCCGGAAAACAAGCAGCCGGGCGGCGGTCTGTACCCGGGACAGGTGAGTGAATCACGGAATCTGATCGAATGGATCAGTAAACAGAGAAATCTTGTGAGTTCCATCATCTTCCATACCTCCGGTGGTATGTATCTGTATCCGCCCGCAGGGATTCCGGCATCCCAGTCGAACCAGAAAGATCAGGAAATGTTCAAGGCATTCATGAAGATTGCCAAGGAAGAAACAGGGTATCACCAGCTGCGGATCAAGGATGATTATCTTGGGGTTGACAGTAAAGCACCGGCTGATGGTTCCCTTGATGATTATCTGTACTACGGCAACGGTGTCTTCTGTCATTCTGTTGAGACCTGGAATCTGGCGGAACAGTGCGGAATGATTCCCGAATATCCGAAGCCCAAAAAACTCACAGAGGAAGAGGAAGAAGAGAACCAGAGAAAGTTCCTGGCATGGGTCGACAAGAACGGTCTGAATGATTTCTACAAGGAATGGACAACATTTGAACATCCGCAGCTTGGTACGATAGAGATCGGCGGTCCGGATAAGAAATTCCTGCTTCAGAATCCTCCTGTCCAGTTCCTCCCGCAAGAAGTACAGAAACATACACGCTATATCCTCCGCCACGCAAAGACCATGCCTCATCTTATCTTCACGGAAGAAAAATCCGTAAAACTGGCAGAGGGACTGTACAAGATCGAAGCTGTCCTCGGCAATACCGGCTTCATGCCTACGTATGCGACCAGTGAATTTGTCAATCTGAAACTTGCCCGGGATATTGAAGTCACCCTGGAAGGGGCAGAAATCGCTGACGGAAAGGATGTACAGAAGATCGGTCAGCTGGAGGGCTTCTCATCCGTGAAGACAAGGTACTCTGTCTATGGTCCTGCCAACATCGAGCAGGAACCGCTGAAGAAAAAAGTCACTTGGTACATCCGCGGTAAGGAAGGAACAGAAGTTACCTTAAAAGCAGTTTCCCAGAAAGCCGGCAAAGCTTCAGTAAAGATCAAACTATAGTACTAAAGGGATCTCACAAGGATCCCTTTTCTCACGGTATAAATGGATGTACTGCAGTAGTAACCGGCTAGGTAGTTTGTTCAGCCAGGGACTGGTTCTCTTTCTTCCACTGGTAGTATTCATGGACAAGAGGGGTATATCCCAGAGACTTCAGGTGTTCATAGGTGATCTTGAAGTTGCCTTTGTAGTGTCTGCCGGAGTACAGATAACGCAGGTACTGTACCATGGTCTGATCGATCTTCTGCAGGCCTTCCGCAGAAGTAATGACCGGGAAATAGTATCGGATCCAGGTGTATTCCCCGCTGCCGGTAAGGTCATAGAACAGGTTGTCAAAATGCCGGATCATTGATCTGGCTGCTTTATTATAACGAATCTGTTTTTCCGTACGGTTACGGTAGATCCGGTTGGCTTTGCGGCGGGTCTTGGCCTGCATCTTGCGGATCGTCATATCCGCAAGGTCGATCTTACCCCGGGTATAACGGAAGCCCAGGAATTCCCACGGTTCTTCCGGCGGAGAGACATGGTATTTGTCCATGTTCAAAGTCAGGCCTTTGGAGGATAAGAAAGACCGGACCTTCTGAAAATATTCCTCTGTCTGTACAGAATCCTCCAGGAACAGGATCATGTCATCGGAATAACGGAAGTACGGGATGTGTGAGTCATCCATCAACTGGTCAAGATCCCGCAGGTAGATGTTGGCGAAGAAGCTCGCCAGTGGTACACCGGCCATGGCACCCCGGTTCTCCTCCAGGATCTCTCCGTTCCGGATACACTTGTGTTGTCTCAGCAGGCTGCAGAGAAAGTCCAACAGAGGCGGATCATCCGCAATGACCTCACGCAGGATAACGATTAACTGTTCCACATCGATGGAATTGAAATAGTCATGGATATCCAGTTTCAGGACATACTTGTGATCCAGATCAGGAATTCTGCGTATCCGTTCAAACGCGTTTTTGGCAGTAAGATTCCTCCGGAAGGAGTAACAGTGTTCCGAGATCTTGTCATCATACTTGTATAACTCATAGGTCAGAAGTTTCAGCACCCAGGTTTCTTCCTCGCTGTAGGAGTAAACGATACGTTTACGGGAAGAACCGGCCTTGGTGATCTCTTTCTTCTCCGGCAGGGAAAAAGACATCGTACCGGTTACCTGCAGGTACTTTTCTTCCGCAATAAAAGTATCCAGTTCTTTGAGTTCTTTTTTTGTGAGCTGGTTCTTTTCTTGTTTATAGTCGTGGAATTCCTGCCAGGTATCCCTGGAGGATAATGTATCTAAAAGTGTATTCATCATAGAAAAAAGAAAGAGAAAGTGCTTTGAAGTAAGCTGTGCTTACGCTACCGGCCGGTACAGGATCCGACTGCCTGTAAAGTCATGTAAGGGATCGTGCTGCGGCCATCACAGGCGCATTTCTGCGTTTCTCTTTCTTGTGTATTCCAAGATTACAGGTACTGATGTAATCTGTTGGAAATATATTCCGGTGTATTCGGATAATGCTTGACAAAGTTGATAAACGGGTAGTTGTTCTTTTCGGCTTCTTCTCGTGACCAGTGGTATTCACGGTGTGAAGTGGTGGTCTTGTCGATCAACATGATCACTAACTTCGGTGTACCTTCACGGTAGACAACGATGGAATAGTCCATGAACCGGCCAACCCCGTTGAACTCTCTCGGGGAGACATTCTCTCTCACGGTATATTCCGGGAATTCTGCAGCCAGGATCTCCAGGATCCGTTCCCGGCAGGTCTTTCCGTCCTCGGGTTCTTTGTAGATCTCTTTGGCATAAGTTGCTTCGGTTTTGATCTGTTCAGCCTGTTTCTCCAGGGAACCTTTCAGAGAGTTGAAGAAGGCAGAGGCTTTCTCCTTGTTTTCTTCGGTAGTCGCTTCTCTGGCGGCTTCCTTGATGGCTTCAGCACCTTCACTGACCGCTTCCTTGAATGTGTTGAAGTATTCCGCAGCTTTCTCCTTATTTTCATCACTGGTGACTTCTTTTGCGACTTCCTTGAGTTGTTCAGCACCTTCACTGACAGTCTCCTTGAGGGAGTGCAGGAAAGCAGAGGCTTTTTCCTTATTCTCTTCGCTTGTGACTTCCTTGAGTTTTTCGGTTCCTTCTTTCAGCAATTTGTCAAACAGTCCCATGATCTACCTCCATGTATGATTCTTGTTTATCTATATTAATCATAACGTATAAACAGAAGTATACGAGAACAAATGATAAAACATGAATTACGATTTACAAACAGGATATAAAATAAAGCTCACATGTTTGTAGTCTTTAATATATCTGAAGCAACAGTTAGAATGAATGTATTAAATAAATCGTCATTTATGGAATAACCACGAAAGCAGAAAATGGACAGATCCAAAACATAGCAATGCCCCTTGGTGAATACAGAATCGCAGAATGAGGAAAAGTACCGGGCAGAATACTTCCCTGCGTTATGCCTGAGGGAATACGGAATCCGGGGAACGATGGAATGCAATACATATGGTCCGGAGCAGACATGGTTTTCGACACACTGTCCGTCTTACCAGTATTGGGTAAGGAAGTATCGAGCAGGGGAAAAGAAGGTAAATAATAGGATCTAAAGGGAAAAACCAAACAGTATATAATTTCTATAGGAGGAAAAAGATGTATATGGACAATACGGAATATATTGCAATGCTGCCATTTCTTGATCAGGCATGTTTTGGATCTTATCTTATACTTCCTTTTCAGTTCCTGGAAGGTGATTTTCGTTTTGAATGGGCAGACAGTAATTTTAGCCCGCGTGATATAGAGACTGTGGATCTCAGCGAGACGGCAAGATCAATGATGAATAGAAACAACCCTGGCAGTATAGGCCAGTGTTGGATGATCCCTCGTAACATCCTGCTTAATGAAATGGCAGGAATAAAAGATACTGAGGATCTGCCACTTTATGTTGAAACGGAGAAAGGGCGAAGATGCTTTACTTTGACTGATAGCTGGCTTTATGTGTTCCATTCGCATGTAGCATTTCTGGCTATTGGCATTTGCTTTGATGAAATCGAGACTCTTGCAGATATCGTAAACCTTGGTGGAATGAACAATCGCGCCGCATTCTGCTACGAGGATGCGTCAGGACGGAAAGATTTTTCATTTTCCGAATGGGTGGATCACTTTACGGCCAAACTCGGTTTACACGGCTTTTTCAGCAGAGAAAGCAACCCGTTCGCTGATGTTTTCACTTATACGCTCGCTGTGATTTCAGAAAGATTCCCGAATCTGGAGGTGATGAAACAGGCTACTTTCAATCTTCACCTGATGATACCGTTCAACAACCCGGTGAGGGACAATTCTGAAGAGGATGTCAGATTTGTTTATGCAAAAATCGGAGAGATTTCTCACACATTCCGCTGGGCAGCCTGTGTTACAAGTCAGACCTTATCGTATATCGTCGCCGATCCAAAAATGGATTTTAAAAGCCAGATGGAGATCAGAGGCAGAGCCGGACTGCCGGTCGTCATGTTTGCTCTGTATGAAAAGTTTACCTGTATCCGATACATAAAAGCGCTTGCTGAGACAGATATCCATCACCTGAATCCTATCCAGAAGCTCAAGATGGAAATGCTGGAATTCAAGGCTTATGGTACTCTTTCACCGTCGAATATCTCGCGCTGGAGCAATATAAAACAGATCTACAGGGCGCTTCTCGAAACGAATGAAATCCCCGATGCAATTGACGATGTAGATCACAAAATCAGCATTCTTGCTGAACATCAGAGAGAACTTGAGTCAATAAGGACTGAGATGCTGACAAACCTGATCACGGCCTTTGGTATCATCTCTATTCTCGAATCCGTTCTGGGGGTAATCCAGATACTGCTTGGTGCAAATATGACCATATGGATAGCCTCAATTTTAACGACACTGGTTCTGTTCCTGATTATTCTGGTTACTCTTTTCCGAAAAAGGGATTGATAGATTCCCGTTTGTAAAATCATAATTAAATAAAGAGGAGACTGATATATGAAAGATCTCATAATACAGATCGGTGAGGACTATAACGGTGTGTATCTTTTAAATGTGCTCAAAACAGTACCCGGTCATAATATAAGAGGAGTCATCTGTACGGATCAGAAAGAACAGGTCGAACGTCTGAAAGCCGTCTTACCTGAAGGTACAGAACTGGCTGCGGGAACATCCAGAGCTATTCTGGAAGCCAGGACAAAGAACTGTCAGGATACTTTCCCGACAGATAAAAGAGCCTGGGAACTTTTCCATCAGGTGCTGTGTGAAACAGAAGGAGTCACGATCGTGGCGATGGGCTCACTGACCAATCTGGCGATATCGTTGATGCGTTACCCGGATCTCAGAAACAGGATCAATGGTATCGTCTATCTTGGTGGCAGTGCATCAAGCGGTGATGTGACAGCCTTTGCGGAAAAAGGCATCCATGACGATCCGCTGGCCGCCAAAGTTGTATTTGAATCCGGCATCGATGTAAAGATGCTGGGGCTGGATGTGACGGGAGAACTCAGTGAAGAAGAAAAAGAAAAGATGCTGGCAAGACTCTGCGAAAAGGAAGAGGAATTCGAACTGCTGCACTGTCATGTGGGAATCGAGACCGTATCGCCGAAGACAATGGGAATGAGCGTCTGCGATATCTACGGTAAATCCCCGTATGCGAAAAACGTCTATCTGGTGAGAGCCTGGAAAGGAGAGATCTTATGATAAAGCGGATCCCTATCATCCTGGATACCGATCCCGGACACGATGATGCCTTTGCGCTGATGATGGCCCTGGCCAGTGATAAGCTGGAGCTCAAAGCTGTTACGACAGTAGCCGGCAATTCCAATATTGAGAACACAACGCTCAATGCGCTTCGGATCCTTGAAAGAGTACACCGTACCGATATACCGGTCGCAAAAGGTCTCGGTAAACCGCTGGCAAAGGAACTGATCTATGATGTCGCCAGAAAATATCACGGAGATTCCGGTCTTGACGGTCCGGACTTTGCGGAAGTGATGACACCTTTACATGAACTCGATGCGGTTGACTTGATTGCAAAGATCGTGAGAGAGAATAAAGAGAAGATAACCCTGGTACCGGTCGGACCGCTGACCAATATCGCTCTGTTTATTCTGTGTTATCCTGAACTTGTCGCAAAGATCGAACAGATTGTCATCATGGGCGGTCTGACCTATCCTAATCCGAACAGTGCAACGGAAGTCTCGGAATACAATGTATTCCAGGATCCGGAAGCAGCCGACATCGTCTTCAAAAGCGGTGTTCCGCTGGTCATGCACAGCATCAATTCAACAGGCCTGGGCAGAGTCAGCGATGAACAACTCGAACATATGCGCACGCTCGGTAATGCGGGAAGATTCGCGGCCGAACTGCTGGATTTCTATAAACTGAACTTTATCGCCCTGGGACTGCACTATTACAACATCTGCGATTCCCATGCGATCGCCTGGCTGATCGATCCGACCATCTACACCGGAAAGGAAGCCTGGGTGGAACTCGATCTCAACGGTGAATATACCAGGGCAATGACGATCTGTGATCTGCGTAAAGACGGAGACGAAAAGAAGAACTGTTTCGTCGTCGAAGACTGTGATGAGGAAAGATACTTCAGGCTGATGTTTGAATGTCTGGAAGCACTGAACTAGAAGGAGATGTCCTGTCAAAGTTGACACAACCTTTTTTCCTCCTTTTGGTCTTTCATAATAATGCCCCAGATCGGCAATGTATACCTGCATTTGATGATACGACAGCATTGTTAATTCAATATTTCAACAATTAGAACTACTGAGGAGACGGTATGCTGCTTGTACCACCAAAAGAAGGATTTTATTTCAGTGCCGTATGAACCGAAAGATGCGAAGTATCTGAAACAACTGAAATAAAATTGGCAAATCGACATTTGTGAGGATGTTTATGAAGGTTATGTTATGCAAGAATGCGGATTGGCTACTGTCAGAAGAAGCGTTTTCAATCTATGCTTCCTGTATGTATCATCCGACATACAGGGACTATAAAGGACAGATGGATGACCTGTTATGCGATCCGTCGACAAAAGTATTTGTATATGAAGATCAAGGCAGGAAAACAGGTATGATAATCCTGAAGTTTTCAGATGCTGCCGCGGAAATCATTGGAATAGCCGTATC